>PKTA01000171.1 GCA_002869365.1 Marinilabiliales bacterium
CTCGGTTTCGAAACGATGATACATCAGGTTCATTATTTCAGAAGCAAAAAAGCCAGAAGTAATAGCAATAATTATTGCTCCGCTAATCAATATTGAAAACGAAAGTTTTATAATGTCATTTACCGGATTTCCTTCTTTTATCATTTTAGAGAAAATGGGTAATAATAGAACGGAGAACAGCAGTGCAAAATTCTGTCCTGCATCCAGTAAACGGAAAGCCTGAGCATACACACCTGCCTGATAATCACCCACATCACCAGGCAAAAGTTTCTTTATCAAAACCGGATCTATTCGGTTGTAAAAACTCATTAAAAGAACCAGCAGAGCGAATGGTAAACTTTTTTTAATAATGACAATAAAAAAAGTAGTATTCCAGTTCAAATGAAGTCGCCCCGACTTATTAAGAACTGCTATTAATGCAACTATTGCTGTTACTGCATAAGCCAAAGTTTGTGAATACACAAACCACTCGATACTAAACTTGATACTGAACAGGCTTGTCCATACTAATATACCTACTATAACTATCATCAGAACTCTATCCAAAACAGATAAAAAACTATCGGTTTTAAAAAGCAAAAGTCCGCTAATATTCGACCTTAAATAAAGAATAAAGGAGAGTAAAAACTGATTAAAACCAACCCAGGCCAATAAATACAGTTCTCTTCCCCTATATCCCCATGCATAGGCTATCAGGCATATTATTACTGCATAAAAAACTCCAAGTAATAATTTAAGAGTACCTATACCGGCAAAGTGTTTTCTTAATAGTTGTGTGTTTTGGGCAATGTTACGGTTATTAAAGTTTGTAATTCCTAGGTCGAGGAGTATGTAAAATAAAAATGAAAAACTAAGAATTGCTGAGTAAAATCCATACTCTTCCGGACCAACAATATTTTGAACCTTACGATCTACCCCTAAAATCCAAAAGGGCTTAACCAAAAGGTTTAGAAAAAGTAATAATGCCAGATTTTTTACAAACTTCTTTTGCATCATTGCAAATGTAGATAGAAAATTATTAATTATTTACAAACCACATTTTATTATTCTTATTGCACTTCTACAACATTAATCTCAAGGGTAAATTCTTTTAATGTTGGTTCATTCATATCAAAGCGACTGCCATATTCCATAAAAAACTTTGTAGTGCCTGTGCTAATTGCCTTATATCTAATAGTTAAGGTTCCGGGTGCTCCAACAGCTCCGTCATCAGATAACATATAGTTTGGCTTTCCTAGCCTGGAGATTATTGAATCGTTATAAACTGTTTTGCGCCATACATTTCCTGTGGATGCATTTGCAGGCAACTGTATTTTAAGCACTTGACCTTTTACCAGCGTAATTGTTTTTCCCGAATCTTTATATGTCAAAAACATCTCCTTACAGGAATAAAATAATGGAATAACTATTATTAAACTGATTATAAGATATTTCCTCATATGTGTTTGTTATAAAATTAATGCGCCAAAGATAATTATTCAGTTATTAAAAAATGAAAATATATTAAACTCTGTATTAACAGAATAATAATATATTTTAGCCGCAATATAAATTGAAATGAAAAGAACAATAACAATCATAAGTATATTTCTATTAATTAACTCTTATGCATCAGCATCTTATGTGGCAAATAACAGATGTAGCGATGCCTGGGGTTTATTGATGGATTTTCAATTTAATAAAGCCAAAGAACTTATATCTGAAGAACTTATAGAGAATCCTAAAAACTATTATGCATATTATCTTGATCAAAATTGTGATGCATATTCCTTACTAATGAACTCCAATGAGGAAATGTATGAAAACTTTTTAGACAATTATTATGAAAGGCGGGAAATTATGGATGGCAAATTTGAAGATTCGCCATATTATTTATCCTGCAAAGCAGAAATGGAATTACAAGCCGGAATTTTTAATATTATTTATGGTGATCGTTTGAGTGGGTTAAGAAAAGCATACTCATCATATAAGAATACTTATAGAAACCTAGAAAACCACCCCGAATTTCAGCCCTCCTTAAAACTTGATGGTTTTTTTAATGTAGCAATTGATAATTTACCACCCTTTGTAAAATGGGCTGTTTCAGCATTTGGGGTTACAGGAAATACTGATTATGGCTTTGATTTGTTAAAGAGAAATTATGAAAATCAAAAAGATCAGAAAGGAATAAATGCAGAGTCGGCACTATTTGTAATACTTGCAGCAAAGCTGAATAAAAGCCCCGAAATGGTATACAATTTTACCAGGAACCTTGATACAGAAATTTCAAATTTATTTGTCTTAAAATATTTTGCAGCAAACATTGCATACCGATCGGGGAAAAACGAAGAAGCATTGAAAAAAATGCAGGAAATTGATATTGAAAACCATTCTGAAGGAGAAATTTTATATGATTATATGATGGGTAAAATTTTACTTCGTAAACTTGATTATAATGCGGCTCACTTTCTTTCCAGGTATATTAATTCTGCAAAGAAAACTGAATACATAAAAGAGATAACCTACAAACTTGCTGTTTTTTACCTGACTAACAACGACATGGATAATTTTAAGAAATACAAACAGTTATCTCTTGAAACAGGCAACGACCTCAATGAACGCGACAGGGAAGCTATTTATGATGCTAATTTGGATTATATACCCAGCATCAGTCTTACCCGGGCCCGACTTTTACTGGAAGGAGGTTATCTGAATGAATATGCATCAGAAATTGAATCATTCCATGCCTTAAAAAGTAAATTTCTCCCATATACTTTAGAGTACCTCTTCTTACAAGCAAAAGCCGCCGAATTAAAAAACGATACTAAAACAGCCCTGAAAAATTATGTGGGACTGATCGATAAAGGTAAAAATGAAGATTACTATTTCGCTTCAGAAGCAAGTTTAAGATGCGGATTAATTATGGAAGCAGAAGGAGAAAAAGAATCTGCGATAATATATTACAATCAATGCCTCAAACTTTATAACGATGATTTTTATGAATATATTGAAGATAAGGCGAAAAAAGGCTTAAAAAGGCTTGAAAAATAACTTCAACCACAACTTAATTTTTCCGAAAAGTAACCCTAATTCATTTCCAAAATCACATTCAAACGCCGAAAAAACACTCTCAGCATCACAATGTGCATACTGAGCTATTAATATTTTCCCACACCCCAAAGCCCATATACTTTTGCCAGTGAATTCAACATTAAAATGTTATGAACACAAAAATTATTAATCACATAAAAACGAAAAAGATGAAAATAAAATTAGTATTCGTGAGTGCAATAATATTATTATCACTCAACACAATGGCACAAAGTAAAGATAACAGATTTGCAGTAGAACTTAATGGCGGTGTTTCAATAGCCACAAACAAATTAGTTGACACCAAACTAAGTCCGGGTGGTGGATTTGAAGCAGTGCTTCACTATCGCTTTTTGAAGCATATTGGTATTTATGGCGGATGGGGATGGAATAAATTATCGGCAGATAATTCATTTGCAGGTAGTGATGTATGCTTCGAAGAAACAGGGTATCTGTTTGGATTAGAGTTTGTTCATCCCATAGCAGAAAGTAAAATATCCTATATGTTACGTGCCGGAGGACTTTATAATCACATAGAAACGGAAAATGCTGAAGGCAAAATTATTAGCGATACCGGACATGGATTAGGCTACCAATTGGCTGGTGGTATCGACTTCCCTATCGGGTCTTCCTGGAGTATTGCTCCAATGATAAAATATAATTCACTAAAGAGAAAAGGAAACTTTGGAGAAACAGAAAACACTCTTGATTATAATTATATTTCCTTGAGGATTGGAATTATAAAAAAGTTTTAGTTTTTATAAATAAATGTAAAGGGTATGGAAAGTTTTTACTTTCTCTTACCCTTTTTTTCTGATGATTAAATTTAAAGATAATGAAAAAAAATAATTCAATAATAGTTATTGTCGCTTTACTTCTGGTAGTTTCCTGTAACAAAGTTGTTGTCTCCGACATAGGTTTTTCTTCCAATATAGAGAGAAACTCAACAGGGCTTAGCATTTTATATATCAACAATAAAGCTAAAAAAGTAAATCTTTATGGTGACATTATAGTGTATGAAGGAAAAATAAATGTAAAACTCACGAGCCCTGAGGGTGATGTGAAATTCTCGAAATACATTCAAGGTCCTGCTAATTTTAATATCGATACAAATTACTATGCAACAGATGGTTTCTGGAAGTTAAGTTATGCCAGTGAAGATGGTTTGGGAAATATCGATATAGGCCTTGATTATTCTTATAATTAAGCATTATTAATGCCAGAATTGCTCATTAATTATTTAAATAATTAGTGTAGAATATTATTATATTTTTATACAATCAAATTTAAATAAACAGATGTTGTTAAATAAAAGTAGTATATATTTTTCATTTAAAAGTTTGTTGAAGTTTATTATTGTTTTTGCAGTAGTAATACAACTTATTGTAATTTCTTACAATCATTTTACCGGATATTATGTACTCGAAAACTGGCAACACTTTTTTCTCAGATTATTGAGAGGAACCATTCTAAGTACAATATCAGGATTTTTACTTGCATATCCCGATTTGTACTTTATAAAACAACTAAACAAGTTTGCCGAATGGAATGAAAAGCCTGTTTTGAGAATTCTTATTCAAATTTTTCTAATCACCTCTTTGGCAGTAATTATTTCATTAATAATAACTGTTTTTGCTAACTGGGTAAGTAAGTATACAGAAAATTTTACAGGTGTCCTCATTAACAATGCTCTATTATATATTGCAGCCAATGTAATATTAGTTAGCATTTTGGAAGGATGGATTTACTATTCGGAGAGCAAAAAGGCAAAACAGCAAACCAGAGAACTACAACAGGAACTTTCTCAAATTAAGTTTGAAGTATTGAAAAGTCAGATAAACCCACATTTTATTTTTAACAGCCTCAATGTATTATCCGGATTAATGAATAAAGATATCGAAAAGGCACAGCAATTTATCGATGAGTTTTCGCATATTTACCGCTATGTACTTGAAACAATAGAACATTCGGTATCTAAACTTGGAAAGGAACTTGATTTTATGCAGTCTTATCTTTTTTTACAACAAATAAGATATGGCGATAGTCTTAATTATTCAGTGAAAATTGATTCTAAATTTCTTAACTACTACTTACCTCCTTTAACCTTACAATTAATACTTGAAAATGCAATAAAACACAATATTATTAATGAGGCAAAGCCATTAAAAATTGAATTGTATACAGAGAATGATTTTCTTATCGTAAAAAATAATCTCCAGCCCAAAATTTCTTCAGGAAATTCGATGGGACTTGGAATTAAAAACCTTACTAAAAGATATAATTTAATAAGCGATGTTCAACCGTTATTTTTTGTTGAGACTAATTATTATATTGCGAAACTTCCATTAATAAAAGAAGAATATGATTAAAGTATTAATTATTGAAGATGAGCAAATTGCAGCTGAAAAACTTCAGAAAATGTTGTTGGAAACCGACGACAATATTGAGGTAGTGGCTATAAAAGGTTCCATTTCAGAAAGTGTAAAATGGCTGACGGTAAACACCGTAGATTTAATATTCCTTGATATTCAACTCTCCGATGGCTTGAGTTTCAGTATTTTTGACCAGGTTAATATAAACACACAAATAATTTTAACCACTGCTTACGATCAATATGCCATAAAGGCTTTTCAGTATAACAGCATTGCATATTTACTTAAACCTATTAGAAAAAGTGAACTTCAGGAGAGTTTGAATAAATACAAAAGTTTAAAGTCATCTTCCAATATCGACTTCGATGAACTTATAGCGCAAATACAAGGAAAAAAACCCGATTACAAAAAGAGGTTTCTCATACAGTTTGGAGAAAAAATTAAAAAAGTGGAAGTCGCAGAAATAGCATATTTTTATGTTTTAGACAGGGGGATTTATTTGAAAACTTTCGATTGTAAATCATTTCCAATAGATTTTTCTCTCGACAGGTTAGAGATGCTCATCAACCCATCGGTATTTTTCAGGATTAACAGAAAATTTTTAATAAATATCGATTCCATTTCAAACATGATTGCTTTATCGAGAGGCAGAGTCAAACTTGAACTCAAACCAAAAGTTGAAGATGAATTAGAAACAATCGTTAGTATTGACAGATCTTCAGATTTTAAAAAATGGATGAATTCATAACTTAGCAAGTAAATCAGATCTACCTTAAGCTCAAAACCTTACCAACTTCAGGCTGTATACCCTCAGGCATATCATTCATTTTATACAGACGGCTTAATCTGATACCATAATATTGTGAAATCATTCGCATACTTTCGCCTTGCTTCACTAAATGTTTTTTATGCTTTTTGTCTGCCTTTCTCCTTTTCTTCTCCAAATAAACCTTCTCTCCTATTTGAAGAATGTGCTTTTTATTCACTTCGTTATACTTGAATAACTGCCAACTATAAATTTCAAACTCCTTAGCAATTTTATTGAAAGTATCTCCTGCTTTTATTATAATCAGATTTCGCCTATTGTTTTCATAAACCTGTCTGCCTTCTTTACTAATATAAACTTTTTTAAAGTCGTTAATGTTTGGTGGCAAACTAATATCTCCTTTAATAATTTTTTCCTTTGGCTTTTCCTTTTCAACATCTTTTCTGCTCCACTTAATACCTTTATCAAACTTATAAAGTTCATATTTCTCAATCAGCCGGATTAATAATTCAGGATACTTTGGATTGGTAGCATATCCAGCCTTCTTTAATCCGTAGGCCCAACTTTTATAATCCGTAGTTTCGTAATCAAACAAAAATGAATATCTCCCCCTTTGGGTTAAAAATTTTGAATGATCACTATATGAATCTTCTGCTTTTTTATATTTCCTGAAGCATTCTTGTTTTTCATCATCATCTTCATGAATAGTTTTTCCTTTCCAGTCGGAATGACATTTAATCCCGAAATGGTTATTGCCTTTAACAGCCAAACGACTATTACCACTTCCCGACTCCAAAATCCCTTGTGCCAGAGTAATTGAGGCAGGAATTCGATATTCCTTCATCTTTTTTATGGCAATATCCTTATAAGTCTCAATATACTCCTCGGTAGTAATTCGCTTTTGGGCGAATACCTGGAAACTAAAGAGCAAGAGTGCAATTAATATTTTTATATCGATTTTCAATGATGTAATTAATCAATCTTCAAAAATAAAGTATCGGCATTAGCCGAATTAATTTATTTAACGCAATTATTCACATTTGATTGTTGACACTTATATTGGGAATATTCCAAATTATGATAACTCAAAAAACATTTTAAAAACCGGAATAAGCAATTATCTGCTATCTTTGGCTTTTATTTTTAAAGAATGGATTCTCATATAATTTATAAATATTTTAACGGCTTAAGCGACAAACAAAAGGAGCAGTTAGACCAATTAGGGGAACTTTATACGCTTTGGAATCAGCAAATTAATGTGATTTCCCGTAAGGATATGGATAATTTTTATTTGCATCATGTTCTGCATTCTTTATCAATTGCCAAGATTGTAAAGTTTAAAGATTTTACAGAAGTAATGGATGCCGGAACAGGAGGTGGATTTCCGGGTTTACCCCTGGCCATAATGTTCCCTGATGTAAATTTCTTCCTTGTTGACTCCATTGGGAAAAAAATAAAAGTAGTAAATGAGGTTAGCACTTCACTCGGATTAAAAAACCTTACTGCCCAGCAGATAAGGATGGAGCAGGTAGACAAAACCTTCGATTTTATAATCAGCAGAGCCGTTACTTATCTCCCCGATTTTATGAGATGGACAGGATATAAATTCCATCAGAAATCCTTCAATAAACTTAAAAATGGAATACTGTATTTAAAAGGTGGCGACATAAGTGAAGAAGTAAATGCAGTAAAAAGATTTAAAACAAAAACATATAATTTAAATACCCATTTCGAAGAAGAATTTTTTGAAACCAAGAAATTAGTTCACGTTTATCGCTAGAACGAATAAACTTTAAATACAATTTTATTGGCAATAACATTAGCATGTATTGTAATCATTATTTAAATTTTACCATTAATCATGTTCAATATTTATACACTCTAAAGTTGAGTTAGGCTATTTTGTTATGGAAAAAGACAATTTTCCCAATTTTTTATTATAAATTCGCCCCTTCATTTTTAAATCTCAATTCAAATGACAGATGCAATAAACAAATCGCTAAGGGAATCCAAAGCCGCTCGCTGGGGAGCCTTGGCTGTGGTATCATTTACCATGCTAACAGGATATTACATTAACTATGTAATATCACCTTTAAAACCATTGCTTGAAAGAGAATTCTTATGGACAAGTAGCGACTTTGGAATTTGGAATAGTGCATATGGCTGGTTCAATGTTTTCTTCCTGATGTTAATTTTTGGAGGATTGATTCTTGACAAAATGGGGGTTCGGTTTACTGGTATTGGAGCAAGTATTACAATGGTAATAGGAACCATATTTCAATATATAGCAATCGAACAAGTTTTCCCAATGGAGGGATTAATTTTTGGCATTAAAGCACAAGTAGCAATCGGAGCATTTGGTTTTGCTGTTTTTGGTGTTGGTGTTGAAGTTGCAGGAATTACGGTCTCTAAAGTCATTGTAAAATGGTTTAAAGGAAAGGAACTAGCTCTGGCGATGGGACTTGAGATGGCTACTGCACGTATGGGAACAGCCCTGGCCCTTGCATTACCTATACCTATGGCTACAGCTTGGTTTGGAACTAAACAACTTCCTGCCCTTTCAACCCCTGTTATGTTTGGACTTGCCTTATTAGTTGCTGGATTTGTAGCCTTTATTTGGTATACTTTCATGGACAGGAAACTTGAAAAGTCTGAAGGGATTACCGATGAAGTAAATGAAGAGGATGAATTTAAAGTAAGTGATATAGTTTTCATTTTAAAAAATAAAGGATTCTGGTTGGTAGCATTACTTTGTGTATTGTTTTACTCCGGAGTATTTCCATTCCTGTATTTTGCAACAGACTTAATGATTAATAAATATAGTGTAAACCCCGATTTTGCAGGATCTATACCTAGTCTGCTACCATTTGGAACAATTATTTTAACACCTCTGTTTGGAAGTATTTATGATAGAAAAGGTAAAGGTGCAACTATTATGCTGATTGGTTCAGTATTACTTTTAGTTGTTCATATTTTCTTTTCAATACCAAGTTTAAATCATTATTTTGTAGCTATTGCCCTTATTATCCTTCTTGGAATTACATTTTCGCTGGTACCATCAGCCATGTGGCCATCTGTACCAAAAATTATTCCTGAAAAGCAACTGGGAACAGCCTATGCTTTAATATTTTGGGTTCAAAACTGGGGATTAATGGGAGTACCTCTTCTTATAGGTTGGGCACTTGACTATTCTAACCCAGAAGTACTTTTAGCAAAAGCAAATGGAACAACAATTCCACCATATGATTATACTCTTCCAATGATGATTTTTGCCGTCACAGGATTTCTGGCTATCATTGTTGCATTAATGCTTAAAGCAGAAGACAAGAAAAAAGGCTATGGCCTTGAATTACCTAACATGGAAAAATAAAAAAAAATTATATATTATGAGTAAAGAAATATTAAAGTTAAAACCAGAAAGTTTATGGAAGAGTTTCTATGAACTTACACAAATACCTCGTCCATCAAAAAAGGAAGAAAAAGTAAGGGCGTATTTAAAGAAGTTTGGAGAAGATTTAGGACTTGAAACCATTGTTGATGAAATTGGTAATGTTATTATCAAAAAGCCTGCTACTCCGGGAATGGAAGACCGCAAAGGTGTTATCCTTCAGGGACATATGGACATGGTTCCTCAGAAAAATGCTGATACTGATCACGATTTTGAAGAGCATCCTATCGACGCCTACATTGATGGCGAATGGGTTACAGCAAGAGGAACTACTCTGGGAGCCGATAATGGAATAGGTGTTGCTGCATCTATGGCTGTTTTAGAAGCAAAAGACCTTATTCACGGCCCTGTGGAGGCACTTATTACAATGGACGAAGAAACAGGTATGACAGGTGCAGAAAACCTTAAAGCAGGTGTGCTTGATGGCGACATTTTGTTAAACCTCGATTCAGAAGACGAAGGCGAACTTTATATTGGTTGCGCCGGTGGTGTCGACTCAAGTGGAGTTTGGGAATATAAAACTGATGCCGTTGCAGAAGGAACTACCTCATACAAAATTAGTGTTAAAGGCTTAAGAGGCGGACACTCAGGATTAGACATCAATCTTGGCCGTGGAAATGCCAACAAAATAATGAATGTTCTGTTGATGAAAGCCACTGAGAAATATGGCGTCCGCATTGCAGAAATTAATGGTGGCAGCCTGAGAAATGCCATTCCTCGCGAATCATTTGTTATTGCTGTTGTTGCAGATGACAAAAAAGAGGCTTTCTTACAATATGTATCTGAATTTGAAGAAATTGCAAAAGATGAGTTTTCAAAAACAGAGCCTAATTTAATGGTTATTGCCGAAGAAACTGATGCTGCAAAGGAAGTAATTGAAGAAAAAGTTATTTCAAATTTATTTGAAGCAATATCTTCTTGTCCGAATGGAACAATTAAGATGAGCAAAGATTTTGAAGGAGTTGTAGAAACTTCCACTAATCTTGCAATTGTAAAATCAGATGGTAAGAAAATTGAGATTGCCACTCTTCAAAGAAGCCTTGATAATGACGACAGAGATAAACTATCGGCAGAAGTAAGAGGTGCATTTGAAGCCGCAAAAGGTAAAGCAAACAGTACGGGTGCTTATCCGGGATGGAAACCAAATCCTGAATCGGCTATCCTTAAAGAGATGAAAGATGTATACAACAACAAATACGGAAGAGTTCCTGAAGTAAAAGTTATACATGCAGGACTTGAATGTGGTATTCTTGGTGACACATATACCAATTGGGATATGATTTCCTTCGGACCAACTATCCGTAATCCACACTCCCCTGATGAAATGGTAAAAATTGATACTGTTCAGCTATTCTGGGATTATCTTGTGGAAACATTAAAATATATTCCAAAGAAATAAATCATAAAGTCTCCTTCTGCAATGCAGAGGGAGACTCAATATTTTATAATAAGTGCTTTTTTTTAAAAAAAGTTTTTGCATATCAAAAATATTTATAATTTTGCACTCCCAAATTTAAAGATAAAGAAATGACTAAAAGAACGTTTCAACCTTCGGTAAGAAAGAGAAAGAATAAGCACGGATTCCGTGAAAGAATGTCAACCGTTAACGGTCGTAAGGTGATTAAAGCCAGAAGAGCAAAAGGTCGTAAGAAATTAACTGTATCTGACGAACGCTAATACTATTGTTGTTTTAGTTTCATAAGGATATATTTTAATAAAATTATCGTGTGGAGGTATGTTATCATATCTCCTTTTTTTGTTTTCATACAATAAGATATTTTAATTAAAAAACACTAATTTATTAACCATCCCATTTTCTATTACATAAATTAAGGCTTAAACAAGCAAATTATTTAACTTCGCAATTCGAAATTAATGATAAAATGAATTTTGTATATCAAAATTAATTATCTGAATTTTCGTTATGTAATATTAACAATAGAGAATTAATTTTTTTCGCATTTTCGCTCATTATCTGTACTTTGACAGATTTATGTTTGACGATAAATAATTAATAGTAATGAAAATACTTTTCTGGATAATTTTTATTTTTATCCTTCTGGGATATGCCTTCAGACTTTTTTTGAGATATGGCCTGCCATGGCTTTTGGGAAAGATGATTAGGAATCAGCAAAATAAATATGCCGATTTTCAAGGGGGCGGAGTAAATAATCAAACCCAAAAACAAGAGGGAGAAGTGAAAATTAAAACCAATAAACAAAACAAACACCAACACAATTCCAATGATGATGAGTTTGGTGAATATGTTGATTTTGAAGATGTTGATTAAATTTTATAGAAATATAAAAACACAAATATGAATAAAAATATTTTTAAAACTTTAACACCTTATATCATTGCTCTGGTAGTTTTTTTGAGCATAACCTTTGTTTACTTCTACCCTGTTCTGGAAGGCAAAAAACTTAAACAACACGACATTAAAATGTTTAAAGGAATGTCGAAAGAAATTGTTGACTTCAGAGAATCCACAGGTGAAGAAGCGCTTTGGACAAACTCAATGTTTGGTGGAATGCCTGCATGGCAAATTTCTGTTCATTATGGCGGAAATATGATGAGGTATGTGGACAAAATTACCACTTTAGGCCTTCCCTACCCTGCAGATTATGTGTTTTTATACTTCCTTGGCTTTTTTGTTCTTCTGCTTGTACTGCGAATCAATCCATGGGTAAGTCTGGTGGGGGCCATTGCCTTTGCCATGAGTTCATATTTTTTCATCATTCTGGGAGCAGGGCATACCTCCAAGGCACATGCAATAGGATATATGGCACCTGTGATGGCAGGAATTATACTTACGTTCAGAGGAAAATACCTTTGGGGCGGAATATTAACAGCCATAGCTCTGGCATTGGAAATTTATTCCGGACACCTCCAAATAACCTATTATTTACTTCTTTTGGTTTTGGTTTATGGCATTTACCGCATAGTAGTTATGATCCAAACTAAAGATTACCAACATTTTATAAAGTCGGCAGTTATACTTATTGGGGCCGCAATTTTAGCAATACTAACACACTCAACCAACTTGTGGGCGACCTACGAGTATGGCAAAGATACGATGAGAGGTAAGCCCGAACTTACCAGTGAACAACATCTTAAATCATCTGGCCTCGATAAGGATTATATAACAGCGTGGAGCTACGGAGTTGGTGAAACATGGTCTTTAATAATACCTAATGTAAAAGGTGGAGCATCGGCACTTATAGGTAACAGAAGTGAACTTGAAAATGCTGACCCTAATTACCGTCAGGCCATAGCGCAGCAGGGTAGTGCTTACTGGGGAGACCAGCCCGGAACTTCAGGTCCGGTTTATATTGGAGTTTTGGTAATGTTCCTTTTTATACTGGGATTATTTATAGTAAACAACAAATTAAAATGGGCGCTGCTGGCAGCCACCATACTTTCTATTATGTTAGGATGGGGTAAAAACTTTATGCCGTTAACCGATTTCTTTATTGATTACTTCCCCGGCTATGCCAAATTCAGAGCAGTATCGATGATACTTGTTATAGCAGAACTGACTATCCCACTGCTGGCATTCATGGCTCTGCACAAAATATTTACCCAAAGGGAAGAAGTTAAAAAACATATCAAGATATTCTATTATACTATTGGTGGTTTGGGCGGAATAATGATTCTTTTCTATCTTTTGCCTGATACATTTTTTAGTTTTACTTCCTCTTATGAGGATGAGCAATTCCGACAAATGATGCGCGGTGAAAATGCGGCTCAAATAACTGCATTTATTGCAAATTTAGAAGCCGTTAGAATAGCAATTTTTAAGAATGATGTACTAAGAAGCCTTTTCTTCCTTATTGCCGGTGTAGGTTTTATTTATCTATATCTCATTAACAAACTTAATAAAACATTATTCATTTCACTTTTAAGTGTGTTGATTCTAATCGATATGTTTGGCGTTAATAAGCGTTATCTGAACAACGAAAAAACCGGAAGTAAATACCAACAATGGGAAAGTAAACGCGTAGCCGATAAGCCATTTACTCCATCAAAAGCCGATCAGATTATACTTCAGGATCCGGATGATGATTTCCGTGTACTCGACCTTACCAAAAGCACATTTAATGATGCCAGCACATCCTATTTTCATATGTCGATAGGAGGTTATCACGGAGCCAAATTGCAGCGTTATCAGGATCTTATTGAACATAATATTAGTGACGAAATGAGCAATATCATCGATGGTCTTCAAAAAGGTCAGGGATATGATCAAATCACTCAGTTACTTGCCAAACAGCAAGTGCTTAACATGCTCAATACCAGGTATATTATATACAACCCCGAGGGCTCTCCATTGATGAACGATGCAGCCTATGGCAATGCATGGTTCGTTAAAAATCATGTTTTTGTAAATAATGCCGACGAAGAAATTGCTGCATTAAAAAACAATAATCTCAGAGAAACTGCTATAATCGACAAACGATTTGAAGCCGATGTAAATACAGATTATACGTTTGACAAAAACGCATCTGTAAAACTACTTTCTTACCAACCAAATAAGCTTGAGTACGAGTACAACTCTTCTTCAAACCAAATAGTAATATTCTCAGAGGTTTTTTACGACAAAGGCTGGAAAGCATATGTTGATGGTAAAGAAAGTCCCATATTCAGGGCAAACTATATTTTAAGAGCAATGAGCATCCCTACAGGAAAACATAAAATTGTATTTAAATTTGAGCCTACAGTATGGGCCGTAGGCGAAAAGGTTTCCTTTACATCTTCTTCAATATTAATACTATTATTACTATTTGCGTTCTACAGAGAATTTAAAACCTGCCGACAAAAGCAGGCAGAGGCATAATGCGTAAAGTTCTGATAATAACGTATTATTGGCCCCCAAGTGGTGGTGGTGGAGTTCAGCGGTGGCTGAAGTTTGTCAAATATTTCAGGAACTATGGAATTGAGCCGGTAATTTTCACACCTGAAAATCCGGAGCGACCAAGTGTTGATACTTCACTTTTGGACGAAATTCCTGATGGTATAGAAATAATAAAAAACAAAATTTGGGAGCCATATTCCTTTTATAAAAAGTTCACAGGACGAAAAAAGTCTGATAAAATACAAACGGCATTTCTCAATGAGAAAAAGGTAAAAAGTAATTTATTGGAAAATATTGCTGTGTGGGTTCGAGGTAACATTTTTATTCCTGATGCTCGAAAATACTGGATAAAACCCTCCGTAAAACTTCTCAGCAATTATCTTAATAATAATAAAATTGACGCAATAGTTACCACAGGACCTCCTCACTCAGCACACCTTATCGGATATCAACTTAAGCAAAATACAGGAATTCCCTGGCTTGCCGACTTCCGTGATCCATGGACTAATATAGATTATTACAAAGATTTGAAACTTGGTAAAAGAGCCGACAAAAAGCATCATAAACTTGAAAAACTTATACTGGAGAAAGCGGATAGCATTAGCGTTATAAGCCCCGGAATGCAAAGTGAATTTATGTCTATTGTAAATAGAAATTACCATATTATTCCCAATGGTTACGATTCTGAGGATATTATCGACCATTCTATAACAGAAACAGATGAGTTTGTTTTATCACATATCGGCTCCATGAGCAAAACCAGAACACCATACAGTTTGTTAGAGGCTTTAAGTGAACTGATTATTGAAAATAAATCTTTCGACAAGAAATTAACAATAAAAAATGTTGGAAAAATCGACATGCATGCTCTTGAAAATTTCAAGAAAAACAACTTAAGTGAAAAACTTGAAATCGTCGACTACCTCCCACATAATGAAGTTATTGCCGAGCAGCAATCGGCAAGCATGTTACTGTTATTGGTTAATGATACGCCAAATGCAAAACTCATACTAACAGGTAAAATATTCGAATACCTGGCTTCTAAAAGACCCATAATCTGTATAGCACCTGAAGATGGTGATGCTGCTAAAGTTATAGATGAATGTGAGGCAGGAAAAACTTTCGGCTTTGAAGAAAAGGAAAAACTTAAACGTTACCTAGTTGAGAGTTTTGAAAAATTTGAAAGGGGAGAACTGGTGGCTAAAAGTAAAAATACAGAAATATACAGCAGGGAAAAATTAACGGAGAAAATGGCTAAAACTATTGAAGAGATTTGTAATTAGTGGCCATTTGTTGACAGTATGCGATTAACAAAGTTAGTTATATCATAATACTCTTCATTGAAAACTTTATATAACTCTTTCATCATCAGTTTTTTTGTTTTTATGTGGCGTTTTTTGGCAATTTCTTCAATAAAAATATTGGTGGCAATTTTTCCTTCCAGAGTTACCTTTTCAGATATATCGGCAGTAAAAAAGCCTTTGCCTATTAACAAACCCAAAGTGCGGTTTCTACTCAAGTCGTTTAGGGCAGTAAGACTAAAATCCCCAAAACCACAATAATTAAACATAGTTTCTTCTTTACCTCCAAATCTTGTCATAAGATATTTCATTTCGTTAATGGATTTGGTAAGAACAAGCGACCTCAAATTTGGCGAATCATAATGTGCATCTACAATTCCAACAATAATTGCATATATATTTTTTAGGATACTTGCCAATTCCACTCCTACAACATCAGTACTGAAATCGAGATAAATGGATGTATTTTCAAATATCTTCTCGAAGAGAGGAAAACTTTTATCTCGCCTGGCGACAACAGTTAAACCGGTAGCCATATTGCTAATGATCTCTCGTGCGAATGAAGGCCCCTTCATGCTAACGATCTGATTGGGAACTATTCTGGAAAGTCCCTGAGGAATAGTTTTATGGTCGGGACCGAATCCCTTGGCAAGGTTAACTATTAGCGATGTTGAATTTATAAGGTCTTTATGCTTTTCGATATATCCCACAACAATGTTTGAAGGAATTCCAATAAAAATAATATCTGCATCCGATAAAACACCTTTATCCATGGTGGCTTTGAGCGATTTATCAAGTTTTATTTGGGGAAAATACTTAGCATTAATATGATTCTGATTGATGGAATTAACCACATCTTCTTCTATGGAGAGCAAAGAAACATCAAATTCATTTTTCATACTCAGAACATTCCCAATTGCCGTGGAAATTGCTCCGCTTCCAATAAATACAATATTAAAATTTTCAATATTCTCCATAAACTAAGGGGCAAATTTAAACAATTAACACTTAGTTTTTAAATCAGTTGCTATTACTTCCCATAAAACTTCTTAAAATGGATTCCAGACGCTGGTTTAAATCCTCCGAAATTTTAAGAAAATATACAGGAACTATAAACAGAACCGAAATCAGTAAACTCCTTAATATTATATCTACTATGAAATTACTGAATGCCGGCATTAGTGTTGAAATAAAATATGTTACTAAACCAATTATTATCAAGTAAACATATTTAATGGTGAATGGCTGCAACTTATATTTATTATATAAGAAGTAGAATTTCACCAGGCTAAAAATAAATTTAGATATTAGTGATGCTATGGCTGCACCCACAATTCCATAAATGGGTATCAACATTAAATTTGTGACTATCAGCATAATAGCAAAGCCAATAAGAAAATATGATAAATATCTATAATACTTTGAGTTAACAATAATATGAGGACTTACACCTACACTAATATCAAACAGGTTGGCAATTCCTATATAAAGAATTACCATCTTTCCCGGAAGGTAATCATCCTTGATAAGGGAGAAAATATTATCTATGTTTCCCCAAATACCAATAAATAGCAATATGCCGATAACACTTAATGTGATGCTACTTTTTTTATAAATATCATCTATAGTGGCTAAATCATCTCGCTTCCAGGCATCTGCTATAACTACTGAACCTATTTTGCCCAATGTACGTAGTGGAATTAGTATTAGAGTTCCAAAGAAAAAAGTAATGGTATAAATTCCGGCCTGGCTAAGTCCGAGCATTCTTTCTACCATTATCACATCTATATTTAAAACTAATACTCCTGAGAAACTGGCGAGTATTCCATAAAAGCCAACTGTCAGCATTTCGCGTGACATTTTCTTGTCGATGAAGCCCAAATCAGGTTTTAGAAACAACTGTTTATTGTAAATGAGCGAGAAGAAAAGAAGAATAGTAGGTGTAATTATGGCGATACAATAAAGAATTACAGTAGTCTTAAAATCAATTAACTCAAAATAGAAAAGGGCTATTGCCATTAAAATAAATACCCTTTGAATAACTTCTTTATAAATTATTCCTTTAACAGCATTGTATAAAACACGATAATACGTATCGAAAACATTAAATAATAGCGAGAATATTATTAGCGGAACCACAAAATAATAGTATCGTGCAAACAAGTTGGCATCAACATCTGCATCGGCGAGTATGTATGATTTAAAAAGTAAAAATATTGCTATTGATAAAATCAGGCCTAAGGTGGAAACCATCAATGCCAGCCCCAGATAACCATGATGTTTTTTATCGTAATCTCTGAAAAAAGGAAATAGTTTTACGGTAACAGTATTTATACCCAGGCCGGCAAACTGCGAAAACATGACGGCATACGAAACCAATACCCTAAGCAATCCAACTTCTTCGGTATCAAATATCCGAGGATATAATACACCTATGGTTATAAAACCAAGTACTACTCCTACGTAAGAGTATATGGTTCCTGAAATAGATTGTTTTTTTATTATGCCCAATTTATTTTTTATTACTCTTTTTCAAAAATAGCGAAAAGCCAATAATCTTTTTTTGGTGAAATTAATACATTTAAAGTATCTAATGCCGTGGTTATTGGATTGAATTTATATTCATTTTCAAACTCATTTTCACATTTTGGACAAGTAGTTTTCCTTTTTGATTTGTCAATCCAGAAATATGGTATCCACGATGTTGAAGGAGTAAACTTCCTTTTCAACTTAAGTATAGCGGGATTATAATACCTTACTTTCTTGCCAAAAGTAAATGAGTTAATCAGTTTATATTCAGCAAATAACGCCTTTAACTTCTTTAAATCAAAACTTCGTAAATGGCTAGGACTATTGTAAATATAATTGCATTTTGGACATTTTATCAGAAGCTTATCAGGGTTTTCATCATTGGGAACTGTTATAAAAATATATTTTTTGCTAAGCCTTTTTATTTCTTTAACCGTTCCTTCAAGTACATTTTCAGTCAGATGTTCCAATAATTCGCTGGAAAATACCATATCAAAACTATTGCTCTCCAAGGGAATATTATCAGCACTGGATTTTATTTTATTCGTTTCAACAAATTTTAATGCTTCTGCGCTACGATCTACGGCCGTTACTTCAAAATTCTGACCTAATACATTAGTAATAATACCATTACCACAACCAACGTCAAGTATTGTATTCACATCCTCAGGTATAGATATCAATACTTTCTCAACTTTAGGTTTTAAAGCATCATATTTAAAAGAAGCCCAATCGAACTTTTCGTAAAATGTTTTATTATCCATATTAATTATAAATCGTAACTAGTTTTGCTGAATCTATTTTCCAATTATATTTTTCCAGTACTAATTTTTTACTCCTTTTAATGAAAGGCTCACTAAAATAAAATGTATTGCTTACAACTTTTTGCAGTTTACTGGCAAAATCCTTCGAATCATCAAATGTAAAAACTTCTCCGGCTTCCGACTCCTCAATAATACGCTGCAGAGGGTCACAATTCGATACCAGCATTGGTTTTCCTGCATACATATACTGGAATATTTTATGCGGAATAGTGGAATCGGTATGATCGCTTTTTATATGAGGAACAAGGCAAATATCACTTTTACCAAAATAAATCTGCATTTCCTGGTAATTCTTCCAGCCCTCAAAAAACACCTTGTCTTCTACTTCTTCATCTATTGCCAACTGTTTTAAATCTTCAACATAGGAGCCAGTTCCAAGTATCCAAACTCTAATCTTCTTATCTATATTTTCAACAAATTTCAGTCCTTTGATTACCGTTTGAAGACCTCTGTGTTTATTAATTCCTCCTGCATATAAAACAGAAATATAATCCTTATCCGGTTTTTCTTCAGGAATATTAAAATCCTCAATATTTAAAGTGTTTGAAACAATCTGAATTTTTTCTTTGTTTATCCCCAAATTATCCAAGCGTTCTTTTGCTTCATCCACAACAACTATAACATTATCTGCAAGTTTGCAATACTTAAGTTCATATTTTTCCCATTGACTATTTTTTGAAAGAAACTTTCCCATTACAGATTGTGTATGAGTTGCAACCCTCAACAGGGCTGGCCAGTTTTCGTGTAAATCCAGAGTAAATTTTAAATTATATTTCTGAGCCATTTCGTAGGCTGGTTGTGCCATAGGTAAATCGTGGGCATGTATGGCATCAAATTTCTCTTTTGATAAAATATTATTCAAAAACTTACGCCAGAAATTAAAATAAAACGGAAATCTTAAGGCTCCTACACTTGTTTTGTGTAATAAGTTTGAAATTTGCTTACGATGTACTTTATAAGTTTTAATAATTTCAAAAGCATCCTTATTTGCAAAAGTAAGACATGCAATATGAACTTCAATCCCTGATTTTGTGAGTGCCTGAATTTCATTCTCCACTCTTATGTCGGGAGGAAATTCGTGATCAAGAACCATTAAAACTTTCATGCTAGCAAATGGATTTATAAATAATTTCAGCAATTCTATCAGCGGTTTTTCCATCCCATAATTCAGGAATCTGACCCTTTTTTATTTTTCCTCCAATAATTTCTTTCGCAGCATTAACAACTTTTCTAAGGTCGGTCCCTATCATATGATTTGTTCCTATTTCACTAGTAATAGGCCTTTCGGTATTATCTCTAACAGTAATACATTGTACGCCTAAGAATGTTGTTTCCTCCTGAATTCCACCACTATCAGTAATAACTAACTTTGCGTTTTTAGTTAAATTTAGAAAATCGATATAACCCAGTGGTTCCAGTATGATTACATTTTCTTTAATTGAAGAAATCAAGCCAAATTTTTCTAAATTATTTTTAGTTCTGGGATGTATAGGAAATACAATTTTACTTAAATCGGCAAGTTCATTTATTGCTTTAACAAGATCTTGGAGTTCTTCTTCATTATCAACATTTGATGGTCTGTGAAAAGTTGATAGGATGTACTTTTCTTTCTCTAATCCCAAATCATTTAAAACTGTTGATTTATCAATAAAAGGCATAAAATGTATCAAACTATCAATCATCACATTGCCTGTAAAATAAACTTTGCTTTTATCAACACCCTCATTGTCAAGATTAAGTAAGCCGCTTTTCTCTGTAACAAACAGATAATCTGATATTTCATCAGCAATAACACGATTTATTTCTTCAGGCATTTTGCTGTCAAAACTTCTCAAACCAGATTCCACATGAGCAACAGGTATATGCAATTTCGCAGCAACCAAACTTGCTGCTAAAGTTGAGTTTACATCACCAGGAACAATAACCAAATCGGGCTTTTCATCCAACAAAATTTTTTCAAATTCAACCATTATTCTAGCAGTTTGAACAGCATGACTTCCACCACCAAGACCTAAAAAATAATCGGGTTTAGGCATTTGTAATTCATCAAAGAAAACCTTTGACATTTTATCATCAAAATGCTGTCCTGTGTGACAAATTATATGCTTAATATTGTCACTATATTTTTCAAATGCCCTATGAACAGGAGCAATCTTTATGAAATTTGGTCTTGCTCCAACAACTGATATTATTTTTTTCAATTCTAAATTTTTAGGCAAAAGTATTAAAAGCGTTTAAACTTTCTGTTTTATTTATTAATTTAGCATTTATATTAAATAACTCAAAAATGAAAAAAGCAATTACCTTACTTTTTGTTGTATTTATATCAACTCAATTGTTTAGCCAAAGTACACTTCAAGATAGTCTTCAATTATATTATTTATTTAATGGCGATGCATCCGACATAAGTGGAAATGGTCACGACGGTACAGTATATGGAGCCCAGTTGACTGAAAATAGGTTCGGTCAACCAGATGGTGCGTATGAATTTGATGGATATAATGATTATATAAATTCATTTTCCACTTTCGATTATGAAGAAAGGAGTATTTCCTTGTGGGTAAATCCGCATGAAATTGAAGGATACAGTCCTAACAATCACGTTGTTGTTTCACAGGATGATTACCGTCTTAATTATGGGTGCATGAGAGTTGATTTTGAAAATTACAAACTCAAACTTTGGGCAGGTGGAGCTAGTAACCTTTACATTGATGATGCATCGAAAATGCTTGATAAATGGTCGCATATTGTTATGGTTAGAAATGCAGAAATTGTAAAATATTATATAAACGCTGCACTGGTGAAAACTGCAAATGCAAATAATGTAGCAAGTACTTTTGAACCCGATAGTAATTTTATTATAGGAGCAGGACGGTCAACCTACAAGCAGCACTTCAAGGGTAAAATTGATGATATAAGGATATATAACAGAGTTTTAACAGAGGATGAAATAACCAGATTGTTTATTTATGATATACAAGTTGGATTAGAAGAACTAAAACTAGTTCAAACATATAATCAAATAAAAATTAAAACAAATTTAAACAGTGTTTATAATTTAAGAATTATAGACATAATGGGAAGAACTGTTTTTGAAAATAGAAATATTAAGTCCACTGAAATATATGTAAACAAATCAAAAATACCAAAAGGGCTAAACATCATTCAAATAACAGAAAACAATAAACAAGTATTTATTAGAAAAGTAATAATTTAAAACATGAAAAAATTAATCCCAATAATTTGTCTACTTTTTATAATCAGCAAAATAACAGCTCAAGATAGCGCTCTTGTTTTTTATTATCCCTTAAATGAAATTTACACAAATTACGTACCTGATGAAAGTGGTAATGAAAATAGAGGAATAGCATATAATACATTGCCAGCAAAGGACAGGTTTGGCAATCTCGATCAAGCTTTGTATTTTTTCGGAGATAGTTTTATCAACTTTGAGGCCGATGCTTTTAACTTCAATGAGTACTCATATGTACTATGGGCAAAAGTTATTGAACAACCTCTATTTGGAACAGCTCAATTTCTTTTTGATATAGGTTCGGATTATGGTGTTGATCAATATATCGCTTATACAAATGGTTATTCACTTTATGATTTATATGGTTATTTGGGACAAGCATACAATACAAATTCAACTTCATTTTGGATTAGCCAGGGTAATTTGATTTATGATGAGGATTGGCATTTTATTGTTTATACAAGATCGGCTAATTACATAAAGTTATTCATAGATGGTGAGGTTATAGATTCTTTAAATACGCAAGAATCAACGCCAATTTACGGAGACGATATTAAAGGTTATATAGGTTGTAGAAATGACTATTCTCAATTTTTTAAAGGATACATCGACGATATACAATTATATAATTACGCTATTGATCAAGATCAGGTTACAGAACTTTTTGGATATTTTATAACAGATGTAGAGAAATTAGAAAAGGAAAATATATCTGTTTATCCCAACCCAACATCCAACAAAATCACAATTTCAATAAATCCTAAAATAACTGATTATAGTATAGTTATTTTTAACACCATTGGGGAAAGGGTTTTAAATATTAATAATACCAGTAAAATTGACGTTTCATCTCTTACTAATGGTATGTACATCCTTAAAATGGAAGACAATAAAAATCACACCCAACTAACAACAAAGTTCATTATAAACTAAACTGTCTTATCAAATTCCGATTGAATTTTCGACTTGCGTATACTCACATTTAATTCGTAACCTATTAGTATGATTATAGAGTTATAATATAACCATACAAGTAAAATTATTAATGATCCAATGGAGCCATAAATAAGGTTATATCGTGAGAAATTTTCGAAATACATTTTAAGCAATAATCCTCCAACAACAAATAAGGATGTTGCCAGTATTGAACCGGCAGAGAAAAATCTGTATCGTACCTCTTTCTCTTTAAATTGTCCGTAATAGTATAATATGGAGATGCTTAGCAATAAGTTTATTATGATTATGGCCCACTGGAGAACCTGTAAAGCTAATACCGTTAAACTACCACTTATTACATCAATATTTTTAAGAATTATTATCGTCTGCTTGCCAAAGGTTAATAATACCATGGAAATTATTATCAGAATTGCCAATGATGACATAAGGAAAAATGCTCTAATTTTTTGCTTCCACCAGGGCCAGATTTCAACTTCAAAATAACTATGGTTGAAACTCTCTAAAACCGCATCTACACCATTAGTTGCAAAATATAATGTTGTAAAAAATACTATTGACAACAAACTCCCTGATGGACGACTAACAACCTCAACAATAGTACTTTCTGCAAGATCATAAATTTCTGAGGGAACTATCTCACGCATTAAATCAAGCAAATTATCCTGTATGTTAACATTTATTACAAACGGAATCAAAGTAAAAAGGAAGAGTATGAAAGGTATCAGAGCGAGAAAAAAGTTAAACGCAATGGCTGCAGCCCTATATGTTAAAACGCCTTTGAACAAACCACGGAAAAAGAAAACCAATACATCGTATAAAGGCATACCATCGAAACCCGGTAATACTATAAAACTCAACCTCTTCCTGATGAGGACCTGAATTTTATTAATTAATATATTTAACTCTTGTATGGCTTTATTCAAAATACTTTTTTTTTAAAAATTGGCTTTTAAACTTAAATCCAAACTTTTTATTTGATGTGTTAATGCACCTACCGAAATGAAGTCGACCCCGGTTTCGGCATAATCTCTTATGGTTTCGATACTTATTCCACCAGAGGCTTCGGTTTCGTATTTGCCATCAATAATTTTCAATGCCTTTTTCAATTCTGCAGGAGAAAAATTATCCAGCATTATTCTGTGAATCCCTCCTACCCTCAGGGCTTCACCCAACTCTTCAAAATTTCTTACTTCAAGTTCAATTTTTAAATCCTTATTGTTTTCTCTCAGATAAGATAAGGTAGCATTGATAGCTTTCTCTATTCCTCCGGCAAAATCAACATGATTATCTTTTATCATAATCATATCAAAAAGACCGAAACGATGATTATATCCGCCTCCTGTTTTAACAGCCATTTTTTCTACAATTCTGTTTACAGGCGTCGTTTTCCTGGTATCGAGTAATTTGGTATGAAGACCGTCAATCCTATTAACAATTTCATTTGTAAAGGTTGCGATTCCACTCATACGTTGAACAAAATTCAATGCTGTTCGTTCAGCAGATAGTATAGATCGTGACCGTCCTTTTACCACCATAACTTTATCGCCAACATTAATTTTACTTCCATCAGTAATTAATATGTCGACAATTATTTCTTTATCAACTTGTTTAAATACTTCCTTTGCAACTTCCATCCCCGACAGTACACCATTCTGCTTTGCGTACATTACAGCCTCTCCTACAGCATCATGCGGAACAGTTGCCAGTGATGTATGGTCGCCATCACCCAAATCTTCTTCCAATGCTAAAGTTACTAAGTCTTTAATATTCATAGTCTGATTTTAAAAATTCAAAATTAACAATTTTGTGATAATTAATTGAAATATTAATATAAGCCTTGACCTTTTTATATTATTTTTGAAGCATAAGCAGATAATAGTAATGATGAAGTCAATGGTGAAATTTCTTCCGGTATTTTTAATATTAATCCTGATGGTTGCCTGTGAAGAGGAACAAAAACCAACCGAAACCAAGAAGTTTAAAAATGAATTAAACAATTTTAATCAAACCATGGATAAGGTTGGGGAATCAATGGGTGTTATGGATGAAATGCAGCATGAAATTGAGCAGGTAGATGAAGATTTGGCAAAAGGTAATATTACCGAAGATGATGCATCAAAACTTAAGGACAAAATTAATAACCAGTATCTGGGAGAACTTGCAAGGTCATCAAACTCTAACCCCGCAAGAAGACTTCCGCAATGGGCTTTGGATCTGGGGCTTACCGAGCCTGTTGGATTACAAGTCGACAGAGCAATATCTCAAACCACATCGGAAGATAATCCTGATGAGGGATACAATTCAGTAATATTATTTTATAAGCCCGATTATGACAAAGCCATGGAGCAGGCAGCCATAATTGCACAGAAAGCAGGCATTCCCATGACAGATGATTATGTTATGGCAAGAAAAATGGAAAAAGAAATCGGAGAAGTAATACTAAAAGGAGTTGCATATATGAATTTTGAATTGGGGTCGGAAAACCTGCCAAAATATACTATTGCTATTACTGTTGACGAACAAGGCGTTTTGGCAATAAGTGCAAATGATGCGCAAAAAATGTCGGACCAATTCAACAACTAAAATCAAATAAATATTATGAATATTGTAATTACCGGTGCGGGTAAAGGTATAGGATTTGAACTTGCAAAATTATTTGCCAATAGCAAGCATAAAACATTTTCAATATCCAGAAATATAGAAAATCTGCAAAGAGTTCAAAATGAATATTTAAAGCCTGTTTCCTTTGATTTAGTAGATGGGAATTATCAGGATTTACTTCAGAAAATAAACGATTTTGTGCCTCATGTTGATGTTTTGATTAATAATGCAGGATTATTGATAAACAAGCCGTTTATTGATTTTACTGATGAAGATTTCGATAGGATTTTTCACACCAATGTAAATGCTGTTGCAAAGTTAAGTCGCACGCTTTTGAATGTATTAAAAAGTGGCAGCCATATAGTTAACATAAGCAGTATTGGAGGAGTTCAGGGAAGTTCTAAATTCCCCGGATTAGCATTATATTCAGCCAGCAAGGGTGCAGTTAGCATACTTACTGAGGCAATGGCTGAAGAGTTAAAAGACAATAAAATATTTGTAAATGCGCTGGCTTTGGGTGCTGTCCAAACTGAAATGCTTGCCGAGGCATTCCCAGGATATAAAGCACCTTTACAAGCAAATGAAATGGCAGAATATATTTATAATTTCGCACTTAGCGGTCATAAATTCTACAACGGAAAAGTCCTTCCCGTGTCAGTTTCAACACCATAGTATTCTTGTAAATATTTCTTCTAAAAGAATTGTTAAAAAAGAACAACCTTCTTTTCCTTTATTATTAATTTTGCCAAAATTTTTTGAAGATGTCAGACAAAACCATTACACATCCGGGATTTATTAGAAAATTAATGGCAGAAACTGCTGAAGTAGTAATTATTTCAAAATCGGGATGCGCTTCCTGCGAAATTAACGGGTCATGCTCATTAAGTGATATGGAAGAAAAGATTATTGACATAAAATTAAAACCTGATAATTCATATAAAGTTGGAGATGAAGTTGTTGTTGAGATGAAACAATCGCAAGGAACATGGGCAGTTTTACTCGCATATATATTCCCGTTTTTATTGATATTAATCAGTTTAATATTGCTCACAAATGCCGAAGTGGATCAGGGCTTAAGTGGGTTAATATCATTGGGGCTGCTAATACCTTATTACACAATGCTTTATTTCTTCAAAAAATTAATAAAAAGCAAGTTTGAATACTTCATAAAAGCCTGATTTAGCCCCTTAAAAATCAACATTTTAAAATTATATTCAAATGACCTTAATTTATATGTATTCTAAAATAGAATGTATGTAATTGTATATCAATAATTTGAAAAGGTAGTTTTCAATCGCTATTTTTTAACAATTAGTTATAGCCCTGTTTTTCAACACCTTACCAAATTCTAACCTAAAGTTTCATTTTATCATTATATGCTTAAAACTATTAATTTTGTGAATTATTAAACAATGATTATTTTATTCACAAAAACATAGAATTGTGGAAAGCATTATATTAATAGCCGTTGCAGCCTTAGGAGGAGTTGGATTTGTAGCTGCAGTTATTTTATTCTTTGTAGCCAAAAAATTTAAGGTTTACGAAGATCCTGTAATCGACATAGTAGAAGAGGCTCTTCCGGCAGCAAATTGTGGTGGCTGTGGATTTCCCGGATGCAGGGCCTTTGCCGAAGCAACAGTAAACTCAGCAAAAGAGAATAAAAACATCGATGGTTTAAACTGCCCTGTTGGCGGTAACGATGTTATGCAGGAAGTTGGAAAAATTTTAGGATTGGAAGTTGAAGCATCGGCGCCTTTGATAGCCGTTGTAAGATGTAATGGAACTCCAACAAATCATCCAGCAAAGGTTAAATTTGAGGGTGCTACATCATGTACATTCGCTCATGCATTGCATGGTGGAGAAGGTGGATGTCAGTATTCCTGCCTAGGACTAGGAGAATGTGTTGAAGCCTGTGACTTCGATGCAATACATATGAATCCTGAAACTGGCCTTCCTGTTGTAAATAATAAATGTACTGCCTGTAATGCCTGTGTTATTGCATGCCCCAGAGACATAATTGAACTCAGGAAAAAAGGCCCAAAGGATAGAAGAATTTTTGTTAGTTGTGTGAATGCCGAAAAAGGAGCACCAGCCAAGAAAAACTGTCAAACCGCATGTATAGGGTGTTCAAAATGCGAAAAAGTATGTAAGTTTGATGCTATTACAATTACAAGTTTCCTTGCATATATCGATTTCGACAATTGTACTCTGTGTAGAAAATGTGTTGAAGAATGTCCTACTAATGCCATTTGGGAAGTCAACTTCAAACCACGTAAACCAAAAGTCGACCGTCCGGCATCAGTTGTTGAAAAAGGAGCCGAGAAAGTTGTAAGTAAAGAAAAGCCCATTCCTCTTGAAATAAGCGTTGACAAAGATCAGCCAAAGAAGGAAAATAAAGAAAATAACAATAAAGAAAATAAAGAATAATACCACTGATATGGGAATTTTAAAAACGTTTGCCTTGGGTGGTGTTCACCCCAAAGAGAACAAACTCTCAGCCAATGCCGCGATTGAAGTTTTGGATCCTCCCAAACAGGCCTTCATTCCACTAGGACAAAATTTAGGAGCCCCTTCAAAACCTGTTGTAGCAAGAGGTGAAGAGGTTAAAACAGGTCAGCTTCTTGCCGAAGCATCAGGTTTTATTTCCACTCCAATACATTCGCCGGTATCCGGAAAAGTTTTCAAAATTGATAATATTCTAAACGCTTCAGGATATAAGCAGTTGGGAATTATCATCAATGTTGAAGGCGATGAGTGGATGGAAGATATCGACCGTTCCGAAGATATAGTTACCAATATTGATTATTCCTCGGAGGAAATTATAGATAAGATAAAAAAGGCAGGTCTTGTGGGTATGGGAGGAGCAACTTTCCCAACCTATGTAAAACTTATGCCACCTCCTGGAACAAAAGCCGAGTATCTGATTATAAATGGTGTAGAGTGCGAACCATATCTCACTTCCGACCATAGAATGATGCTGGAAAAAGGCAGAGAGATAGTTGTAGGCACTCAACTTCTTATGAAGGCATTAAAGGTTGATAAAGCCATAATTGGTATCGAAAATAATAAACCTGACGCTATCAGCCATCTTACAGAATTAGTAAAAAATGCAGAAGGAATTAGTGTTCAGGCGTTAAAGGTACAATATCCGCAGGGAGGTGAAAAACAGTTAATTAAAGCAACTGTTAACAGAGAAGTTCCTTCAGGTAAGCTTCCAATTTCTGTAGGATGCGTTGTACAGAATGTAGGTACTGCCTTCGCTGTTTACGAAGCCGTTCAAAAAAACAAACCTCTTTTCGAAAGAGTAGTTACAGTAACCGGTAAGGATGTTAAAAAGCCATCCAATTTCCTAGTAAGAATTGGAACTCCTGTTCAGCAATTAATTGATGCTGCAGAAGGACTTCCTGAAAGTACAGCAAAAATTATTAATGGAGGACCTATGATGGGTAAAGCCATTTCCTCAACTGAAGTTCCTATAGTAAAAGGTTCATCGGGAATTTTAATAATGAAAGAGGAAGAAGCACATCGTAAAACAGAAAGTGCTTGTATAAGGTGCTCAAAATGTACTTATGTATGTCCTATGGGCTTGGAACCATTCCTATTGTCGAGAGTTTCACGAGTAGGTAAATTTGATATCGCCGAAAAAGAAATGATTATGGACTGTATTGAATGCGGTTCATGTCAATATACTTGTCCTGCTAATATTCCTTTGCTCGACTATTTACGTCTTGGAAAAAATAAAACCGGAGCAATTATCAGAAGCAGAGGAAAGACTGCTTAATAAAATATTGTAAGTATTTAATATCAGCATTTAAGCGAATTAATAATAAATAAAATAGTAAATGTATAAGTTTACGATTTCAGGCTCACCCCACGTTAAGAGTGACGAGTCAACCAAAAAAATAATGTACGGAGTTGTATTCGCTATGATTCCGGCCATGCTTGTTTCAATATACTTTTTTGGATTTCAAGCAATTAGGGTTTTAGTTCTCGCAAGTATAGCATGTATATTTTTCGAATGGATAATTCAGAAATATCTCATAAAAGGCCCTTCAACCATAAACGATGGCTCTGCTCTTGTTACTGGAATATTACTTGCATTCAATGTACCTTCTAATTTACCATCCTGGATGATAATTGTTGGTGCATTGGTAGCCATAGGGATGGCAAAAATGTCGTTCGGAGGGCTGGGGCGTAACATTTTTAATCCTGCACTTGTGGCAAGGGTATTTCTTTTAATATCTTTTCCGGTTCAGATGACATCATGGCCAAAGCCAACCGGATTTAGTAAGGGTTTAACAGATGTTATTACCGGACCTACTCCACTTGGTATTGTAAAAGAAGGTCTGGGAGCTGGTAAAACCATGAGTGAACTTAGAACCGAAACACCATCTTACGTTCAGTATCTGGTTGGACAAACCGGTGGTTCTATCGGTGAGGTTTCGGCAATAGCACTTCTACTTGGTGGTTTTTATATGCTTTGGAAAAAGATAATCACTTGGCATATTCCGGTTTCAATGCTGGGAACCGTTATTATCTTCACTGCCATTCTTTGGGGTGCTAATCCTGAGCATTATGCCGACCCTGCTTTCCACTTACTAACAGGTGGTATGTTGCTGGGAGCAATATTTATGGCTACCGACATGGTAAGTTCTCCGATGACACATGGCGGGCAACTTGTTTATGGCTTTGGAATAGGAGTACTAACCATTTTAATAAGAGTTTGGGGAGCATACCCTGAAGGAGTTTCTTTTGCAATCCTTATTATGAATGCAGTTGTTCCATTAATAAACCAGGGTTTCAAGCCAAAACGCTTTGGAATAAAACCAGGAATAGAAATAAAATCATAAATCGAAATAAATACAATCATGGCTAGTAAAAAAGAATCAAACTTTTTAAACATGGTATTAACCTTGTTCCTCGTTGCAGCAATTGCAGCACTGGCGCTGGGTGGTGTTTATGTAGTTACAAAAGAGCCAATTGCTCTTGCAAAGAAGAAAAAACTTGAGGCAGCCATTAAAAAGGTGTTGCCTGAATTCGACACTATACAAACTAAAATGGTGAAAGCTGTTGACAGTGAAGACTCCCTTACTTTTTATATCGCATCCAACAAAAGTGAAGTTATTGGAACTGCAATTAAGTCGTTTACGATGAAAGGTTTTAGTGGTGAAATTGAAATCATGGTTGGTATACTGGATAATGGAACCATAAATAACACAGCCGTTTTATCCCATAAAGAAACTCCGGGACTTGGTGATAAAATGGACATAAAAAAGTCGAATTTTCCTGAACAATTTATGGGATTAAACCCAGAAGGTAAACCTTTAAAAGTTACTAAAGATGGTGGTAATGTAGATGCTATTACAGCAGCCACTATAAGTTCACGTGCCTTTTGCGATGCCGTTAACAGAGCTTATGAAACTTTTGAAGCGAATAAAAATTAATAAGACATTAATATTATGCCACTTTTAATGGCAAGAAAAAATTAAAAATATGAACCAGTTACAGAATTTTACAAAGGGTTTTATAAAAGAAAATCCTGTTTTTGTTCTACTGTTGGGACTATGTCCGACACTTGGTGTGACTTCCTCAGCCATAAACGGTTTAGGCATGGGATTAGCAACAACATTCGTATTAGTAATGTCTAATATTGTTGTTTCTCTTGTAAAAAGTCAAATTCCTGACAAGGTAAGGATACCGGCATTTATTGTAATCATCGCATCTTTTGTAACCATAGTGGAATTAGTAATGCAGGCCTATACTCCTGCGCTCTTCGAATCATTGGGACTATTTATTCCACTTATCGTTGTAAACTGTATTGTTTTGGGAAGAGCAGAAGCCTTCGCATCAAAACAAAGTATTGGTTCATCAATTATCGATGGTCTTGGAATGGGTTTCGGATTTGCATTTGCTCTCACACTGCTTGGTGGAGTAAGAGAAATACTTGGTAGCGCTGCAATATTTGGTTTTAAAATTATCCCCGGCGACCTCATGTTAGTATTCGTTTTGGCACCCGGAGCATTTATAGCACTTGGTTACCTGATAGCAATAATTAATAAATTAAGAAAAGCCTAAATTAAATAGATATGGAATATTTTGCAATAATCGTAGGTTCAATATTTGTAAGCAATATTGTATTAGCCCAATTTCTTGGAATATGTCCTTTTATAGGTGTTTCAGGAAAATTATCTACTTCAGTAGGTATGGGTGGAGCAGTACTCTTTGTTATGACGATAGCAACAATCGTTACTTGGGTAGCACAATATTATATACTTAACCCTCTGGGATTAGGTTTTATGCAAACCATAGTATTTATTTTGGTTATTGCATCCCTTGTTCAGATGGTTGAGATTATCCTTAAAAAGATAAGTCCTTCTCTATTCCAGGCATTGGGAGTTTTCTTGCCTCTTATAACCACAAACTGTGCAGTTCTTGGTGTTGCAATTCTAGCTATTCAAAAGGATTTTAACCTCCTTGAAGGTGTAGTTTACGCAATATCCAACGCAATAGGTTTTACTCTGGCAATTGTATTATTTGCAGGTATCAGAGAGCATCTCGACAATATGGATGTCCCTAAGTACATGCGTGGTGTACCAATTGCACTTGTTGTTGCAGGTATACTTGCACTTTCTTTTATGGGATTTACCGGTTTAGTATAAATATTGAATCCTCTAAATTGTATCTCTGTTTATAAAATTTTTCCTTTGCCAATGTAATGTTCTGTTTATATTTGCAGGTATGGAAGAAAATTCAATTATTAGTCTCAGCAACTTATCAGTTTATCAGAAAAACAAACTTGTCCTTACAGATGTAAATCTGAAAGTATATTCGGTAGAATTCGTTTATTTAATTGGTAAAACAGGAAGTGGAAAATCAAGCCTACTTCAAATAATTTATGCTGATTTACCTATTGAAGATGGCGAGGCCGTTGTTTGTAACTATAATTTGAAAACAATAAAAAGGTCAGAAATTCCTTACCTAAGAAGAAAGTTGGGAATTATTTTTCAGGATTTTCAGCTCCTGGAAGACAGAACGGTAGCAGAAAACCTTGATTTCGTTCTTCGTGCTACGGGAAATAACGACAAGCAAATTAACGAAAACCGCATACTTCAGGTTTTGGAGAGAGTAGAATTAATTTCCAAATTAAAATCAATGCCGCATCAACTTTCAGGTGGCGAGCAACAACGAATTGCAATTGCACGTGCGTTACTTAACGATCCGGAAGTAATACTTGCCGATGAGCCAACCGGAAATCTGGACCCCGAAACTTCCAACGGAATAATGAAACTATTACTCGAAATTAGTGAGTCGGGGAAAAGCGTAATTATGGCAACACATAATTATAGCCTGATTAATAAATTTCCCGGAAAAGTTGTGAAATGTGAGGAAGGCACTCTTAACTAACAAACTAAATCGATAAGTTTTTTAGTATTATTACCATTATTATAAAGAGTTGTAAGAATCAACTTACGTTTTTCAATTTCCTTTCGTGTAAATTCTTTCTTAAACAATGTGTTAATCTTACGTTTTAACCCACCATTATCATTGGCAATGATGCATAATTTATCGAGATTTGTTCCACTTAGCATTTTGTCGTTTACCAAGCAAAATCTTCCATTATATAAAGTGTTTAACAACTTTAATTTCAAACCTGTTGCCTGAGCTGTAATACTTATATTAATATGTGCATTCTCAATTAAAGTCTGTAATTCTTCATCACTGGGGTTGGAAATAAGTTCAATACTTTCCACTCCGGCAACGGCTTTTATTATTTGCCTGGAAGGATTTAATCCGGCTATTTTAAATTTAAATTTTGAATTATCAAAAACATTGTTAACCAAATACTTAACTGCATTAATATTTTCTGCTACAGATAAATTTCCATGATACAAAACATATTCACCCCTACCCTCTTTTATTGATACTTCTTTGAAAGGATGAAAAGCAGGAATAAATACAACATTATCATATTCCGAAGAAAAATACTTCTTATCATTTTCCGAAATTGCAATCAGATTATCGGCTTTTTCAAGAGTAACTTCGTAGCGCTTAAGTTTCGCCGATTCATTATAATAATAGTATTTTTTGAAAATATCAGATTCGGCTTTAGCCAGATGGTGATAATATTCGTGCTCAATATTGTGAGTTCTTACAACTTTCTTTCTGTTTTCAAGCCTCTCGTCTTCAAGCAAAGCTGATGTATGAAGACCCTCCATTAAAATTGGGTAATTATCCTTCGATAAATTTTCTATCAACTCCTCCGAAACCCTAGAACTTACTATATAAGGCACACTTTTAAAAAGGTTTTTCCGAGATACATCACGTTTATAATAATTTACCTGATGAAACATTTTATCAAGTTCCGGAATACGCTTTCTATTGTATTCAAAACAATGAAGATGGACTTTTATTCCATGCTCTGTCAACGATTTTGCTTTAAAAAACACATCGATTACCCCTCCGTAATTTGCAGGAAACGGAATATCAAATGATATTATATGTAAATGTTGTTCAGGCATATTTGCTATAAACCTCCTTCAAAACTTTTTCTTCATTTTGCCAACTTAAATTGCGGGCGGCAAAAATAATATTTTTTTTCCATTTATCTAATAAGTCCTTACTGGCAAGCACTTCTTCAATCTTTTTTGCGATTACTTTGGGATTATGATCCGGAATAAAATCCCCAATTTCATATTCATCAATTATCTTTCTTATCTCCGGTAAATCGGATGAAATTACAGGAACACCTGCATGTATATAATCGAATAGTTTGTTTGGTAAACTAAATCGATAATTCAAATTGGTGTTCTTATCTAAAGTCAAGCCCAAATCGGCTATTGAAGTATATTGCATTAACTTTTCATAAGGTTGCTTTGGCAAGAAAACAACTTTACCTTTTATGTCGCTATGTTCTGCCATCCTTTTTAAAGTATCGATAACATCACCACCTCCAACTATCAGAAGCATTACTCCGTCTAAATATTTCATCGCCTCTACCATTTCTTCTGAGCCACGATCAATGTTTATACCCGAGCCTTGTAATATCAATATTTTATGTTCTACAGACATACCTAACTCCGTTCTGGTTGCAGCAATTTTTATATCCTTTCTAATGGGAATATTTCTAACCACCTTTGGACGAATACCATAATCTTTCTCAAATAAATTTGCTATCGAATCATTAACGGTAAATATATCTTTCAACTTTGGAAAAACATACGCCTCTATCCTTTTCCATACTTTCTGAATTCGTGGCCTGCTTACCAGTTCAGGAACCTCAGTAAAATATTCGTGACTATCGTAAACTATTGGTTTGCCCTTAATTTTATGTGCCAAATAATTTGGCAAAAGCGTATCTAAATCATTGGAAACCAACAAATCGGCTTTAGCCAGAAGAAGATATAGAAATAAACGGATATTATATTCGGCATAAAAGAAAGCGCCTTTACGAAAAACCAAATGCATTCGATGCGAATTATAAGGCCTTTTATCCATGGGCATACTAGTGGGTAAAACTCTTCCAATGAGCATAACCTCAAAACCCATATTTGTTAGGCTAAGACAAACTTTGTGTACCCTTTGATCGGTAACTAAGTCGTTTATGACCGATACCAGAACCCTTTTTCCCAATTGTTGATTTAAGTAAATTTCTTTCTTGCTTATTATAACTCTAATTTTAATGTTTTATTGCTTTAATTTTATACTTTTGACCGCATGATAACAAAGCCTGACTTCAACTTAAAAGAATTTAATACGCTTGGTATAAATGCCAGGGCAAAGTATTGTACTCAAATAGAAAATGAGGAAGACCTGGAAATTCTTTTCAATGAAGGAAAGATTGATGAAAAAACACTTGTTATTGGTGAGGCAAGTAATATCTTATTTAATTCAGATTTTGATGGCTTGGTTTTAATAATAACAACCAGAGGAATTAATATTTATAGCGAAACCCAGAAAGAAATTATTCTTGATATTAAGTCAGGCGAAAACTGGAATAATCTGGTGGATTATACAGTGAAAAACAAATACTGGGGAATAGAAAACCTTAGTATGATTCCGGGAAAGGTTGGTGCTGCTCCAATACAAAATATAGGGGCCTATGGCACTGAACTAAAAGATGTTTTTGTAAGTCTGGAAGCCTTCGATACCCAAACGGGGAAAATAGAAAAATTTACCAAAGAAGAGTGCGAATTTGATTACCGCGATAGCATTTTCAAATCCAAATATAAAGGGAGGTATATTATTTTAAGTATTAAACTAAAACTTTCAAAAACACCTAAGCCAAACATATCATATAAGGCGTTGAAGGATTACTTTAGAGAAAATGATGAAAAAACTTTAAGTATCGAGAATATCCAGCAAGCTGTAAACGAGGTTAGAAGCAGTAAACTTCCTGATCCTAAAGAAATTAAAAACAGTGGTAGTTTCTTCAAAAACCCAATTATTGATAATACCAAAGCCAAAGAATTAAAAAGAAAATACCCTGATATACCTCTATACAAAGTTGGTAACGACAGCACAAAAGTTGCTGCAGGCTGGCTCATTGAAAAGGCCGGTTGGAAAGGTAAACGATTTGGTGATGCGGGAGTTCATAAAAAACAAGCCCTGGTTTTAGTTAACTACGGAAATGCGAGTGGAGAAGAAATCCTTCAACTTTCTCAAAAAATAGCAACTGACATTCTAAATAAATTCGGAATAAAACTAGAAAGAGAAGTCTGGGTTATTTAATTCTTTCTTGCAGATGAAGTGTGGTCGCTTATAATTTTCCATGCGTCATCAAACTTATGCATGCGTAAAGTAAACAAGCCATGCGGACTATCATTTTTTCTAAAAAGTTTCCATCTGCCGAAAACAACAGCATCTGTACTATTAATGATTTCTACATTTAGTTCAGTAAAATGAAGTTCTCCCATGCTTTCCTTGTCGGGATATGATTTCTGATAGTTTGACAATGTTTTTTTCCAGCCAAAGGTAATTTTGTCACCCGAAGCAAAACGAAGTTGTTCCGATTTCCAATAGCCTTGCATATAAGCCTCAATATCACCTGAATTCCAGTCGTTTTGCTGCTTTTCAAGTATGCTAAGTATTGTTTTGGTTTCTACTATTTCCGTATTCTGATTATTGCAGGATATCCAGATAAATATAGGCAGAACGAAAAGAAGAATTTTCATATTTCCAGATTTTCAGGTATTTCTTTTGAAACAGGCTGTCTTCCATAAATAATATCATCCATTTTAAGGGCTAATCGCCTGAAGATATAATTGTTTTTAATGCCTTTTCTAACAATATTATGAAGCACATTATCTTCGTGAGAATATGGGCAAACGCTAACACATCTACCACAATCGGTACCAAGTTTACACCATAAAGTGAAACAGGCTTCCTGATTTATTTTCCATCTTTTCACTCCATCAATTTCTTCCATATCGTTGAAAGATATTGCGTTGGAAGGACAAGATTCGGCACACTTTTTACAAATAGTGCAGAAATCTATAACTGAGAATTGAGGTTTAGGCTCATCGACTACCAAGGGAATATTTGTTGTTACCACTCCTATCCTAACCCTTGGTCCTTTCATAGGCGTCATTAACAAACCCATTCTGCCTATTTCTCCCAATCCGGCATCTCTTGCAACGAGAGGACAAACAACTTCATAATTCCCATCGATATGCGCTCTGGCTTCATAGCCAAGGTTTCTGATGAAATTTGCCAATTGTATTGCTATCTTCCCCGACTCCAAATATTGTTGCGCTGACTCCATTACAATACTTGCTTTTGGAGCAGCATCCACCATTGCTTTATCCATCTCAACGGTAAAGGCTATGCCAAATTTATGTTTTGCTTGATATTGCTTATCGCGCCTCTCCCTCCTGCCACCATAACTATAAACATGATAATCCTTTAAAAGGGTAATACCACAATCAATAGCACCCAGTTTTTTAGCCCAACTTTTTATATATTTTGAAACCTCCTCAGCCTCAACCTCAAGCTTTGTCTCAGCCTTAACCTCAACCTCAGCCTCATTATAGAAGACTTCAACAGCCTGAAAACTTGCAGCTGCAGAGGCAAAATGTATAGGATTATACTGACTCGATTTAGGATTTAATAAACCGGGTAAAACTCTGAATTCATCATCAGGTTTTTGAAACTCTTTATTTGCAGAATAATACTTTTCGTACACTTCTGTTCCCCCTTTAAGTTCCCTTCTGGAAAACATAGTATCCCTCTCATCAATTTGAGATGAGGGTACAGCCAATTTATAATTATGTTTCTTTTCAAACGGCAGAAGAAGCAATAATCCGATGATTATCAGGCTAAGCAATATAGCAAGCACTATACTTATTAACAGTATATTATGCGACATTGCTATCAGAAATGAAAGGAAGAAAACGAGTAAGCCCAGGTTTATGAACTTACGAAAGGCAAAAGGTTCGTTTTCATTTTTTGAGACATAAGCAGCCCATAGGAAAAAGCCGGCAGATAAAATTCCAATGCCAAAAAGTGCAATTTCCAGGGCCTTTAACATCTTCTAAACTTCAAATTCTGTTACCCAAAAGTCGTGTTTATTACAAAAACTGGTTGCATAGAGTGTGCCTTTTGTTCCGGCAGGGAGTTCATAAGAAGAAACTGCCTCAGGATAGTTCGAATAGAAGGTTTCTGAGCCAATTACCTGTCCATCTGCAGTAACAAGTGTATGACGAACTATATAATGTCTTTCCGACATTGGATGATCAGTAGTAAGAGTAACTTTGTTTCCCTCTATTTCAACTATTGGGGCATGACTACCAACTTTTTCATCCCACATTCCGGGTTCATCTTTAGTATAAATTATTCCTTTGGTGGAATCTACATCCACAGATTTTTTAGCAGCCAAAGCGGCGGGTGTAATTGCCATTCATCCGGCAACAACCAATGTAGTTTTTAAGAATTTTCTCCTGTTTGTCATAATAAAGTATTTTTTAGACTTCAAAATTATGAAAAAAAAAGAACAGATTATTTAAAATGATTCTTAATAAACCTTAAGGGAGAAATTAATTCATATAAATGTGAAACTGGAATATGTCATTCGTCAGTAGTCATTAGTCATTAGTCATTGGTCACCATCCCTTCATTGCATTCCGGCAGGCAAGGTTGGTCATTAGTTATCGGATGGTCATTCCGAATCCCCAACAAAATTGATTAAAATTTAATTAAAGAATTTGGGGTGAGGAATCTCAGGTTTTTTATTTGTTACAGCGATACCAAACTAGTATACTGATAATCCATTTACAGATTTATTATTTTGCCACAAAGTCTCAGAGACACGAAGTAACACCAAGGGTTTTGGTGATAAGTAAAACTAATTTGGAATACATAATTTATTTTCTTTAGCCAAACGAACCTGTAACATGCAACATTTTTACATATCCAAATCGCTTTAGTCTGACTGGCCAGATCGGTGTTCAAAAAATCACACCTCCAAGGCACCAATCAAATCCCTTACAGCAGAAACATTATTGTCTTTGCAATAATCTTCTATTCCTTTAAGAATTTTAATTGAAATTTGTGGGTCGATGAAGTTTGCTGTCCCTATTTGAATTGCGGAAGAACCGGCGAGCATAAATTCAATAGCATCTTCAGCATTCATAATTCCGCCCATTCCCACAACTGGAATTTTTACTGCATTATAAACCTGCCACACCATCCTCAAAGCAATTGGTTTGATTGCAGGACCTGACAAACCACCTGTAATTGTGGATAATACAGGCTTGCGGGTTTTATAATCAATGGCCATACCCAGGAAGGTATTTACCAAACTTACCGCATCTGCTCCTGCTCCTTCAACACCTTTTGCAATTTCTGTAATGTCGGTAACATTTGGTGATAATTTTACGATTATCACTCCATCATAGGCTTTTCTAACTGCTTCTGTAACGGCTATGGCCGAAGGGCAACTTACTCCAAATGCCATCCCTCCTTCTTTTACATTGGGGCAGGAAATATTTAATTCCAAAGCGTTAATACCTTCTATCTCATTTACCTTTTCTGCTACAGCAATATAATCTTCTACAACAGAACCGTTTATATTTGGGAATATCTCAGTTTTATACTTTTTAATATCAGGATAAGTGGTTTCAATAAAATAGTCTATGCCCTTGTTTTGTAATCCAACAGCATTTAACATACCCGAGGCAGTTTCTGCCATACGTGGATAATCATTTCCCTGGCGCAACTTCAGGGTTAAACCCTTTACAAAAATACCTCCCAGTTCATCAAGATCAATAAAATCGGTAAATTCCTGTCCGAAGCCAAATGTTCCCGATGCTGTTGTAACCGGATTTTTCAACTCCAGTCCTCCTCCTATTTGAACTCTTAAATCTACCATGCCAGTTCTTTTGTATTAAACACAGGGCCCTCGGTACAAACCACCTTATTGCCATCATGTGTTGGAGTTACACAACATAAACATGCTCCAATGCCACATGCCATCATATTTTCTAGCGAAGCTTCACAAAGAATACCTTTACTTTCAGCAATTTTGGCAACTGCTTTCATCATAGGATCGGGGCCGCAAGTATAAACCTTATCAAAATCAAATTCCGACTTAAAAAGGCTATGGTGAGTAACCATTCCTTTCTCTCCCCGGCTTCCGTCTTCTGTGGTTACTTCTACTTTACCATATTTTGAAAATTCATCGGTAAGGAAGATGTCATTTTTAGTACGGCCACCCATTAAGAAAGTAACATCAACATCTTTGGATTGCAATTCTCTGCCCAGGAGAACAAATGGCGCAATTCCTGAGCCACCTCCTACAATTAAAACCTTCTTCTCATCCTGAACAACAAACTGATTTCCCAGAGGATATACAATATTTACAGTCTGCCCAATATTAAGTTGACCAAGTTTACGGGTTCCTTTACCAATTGCCTTGATATAAAAACTTATTGTCTTTTTTTCGTAGTTAACGTCAAGAACAGAAATAGGTCGACGCAGGAAAATATCAGCACTATCAGGAACTTTAATTTCTGCAAAATTCCCGGGCTTAATTTCAGGAATCTCATCGTCAGCAATCAGTTTAAGAATATAATTTTCATCATTTAACCAACTGTATTCCAATACTTTGAAATCCTGAACTTTCTTCATTACTCGGATTGTTTTTCTTCCTTATCTTCTTTTTCAGGGGCTTCCTCTTTTGCTTCTTCTTTAATTTCACTAACTTCTTCTTCTTCTTTAGCCTCTTCAGAAAAATCAAGCATATTTGCCTCTGCCAGTTGATTGTACCAACTAATTACTTTTTTCATATCAGAAGTATAAACGGCATCCTTATCGTAAGCAGGAACATATTCCTCGAAAAGTTTTTTAAGTTCATCGGAACTCAACTTCTTTGGACTTGCCAGAGGTTTACCTTCATTTTTCTCATAAATATTTTTGAAAACATCGGCTAAAGGCAGATCCTCAGTTTCTGTATAAATACTAATCTCTTTAAGTGAACTTATGCGCTCATGTGAGAATGCAGGTATACGTTTTCCATCGCTTAACGATTCTACTACCAAACCGTTCTTCGATTCACCAACCATTTTAAATAATCCGGGCTTCCCGGAAATTGATAATATTTTGCTTAAATCCATCATTCAAAAATAATTTTTGCAAAAATAACTTTTAAAATGATTTGTAAATAGTTTTCGATGATTTTACCTCAAATTTTATTCACTTCAAATAAAATTCAGTTAAAAAAAATTCTAATTACCTTTGAATTATAAAAACAGAAAAATGGACATAATATGGTTTAAGGTATTAAGCGTTGTTTTAATAATTACAGCGGGGATATTGGGAGGCATAATACCTCTTGGTAAACGAATTACAAGTGGAGGTAACGGACTTACATTTGGAAATGCTTTCGCAGGAGGTGTTTTTCTTGGTGCAGGATTTATGCATATGTTACCCGACGCTAATTCAAATTTCGACCTACTGAAACTCAATGCCGATTTTCCTTTTGCTGAAATGATTGCAGGCCTGGGATTCATATTTATTCTCTCTTTGGAAAGAGTTATAGCCCAAAAGGAAACGGCCGATATTTTGAAGAGTAAAAAGAATGAGTTTCCCTTGATATTATTCCTGGTTCTGGCAATACATAGCATTATTGCCGGGATGTCGTTGGGTTTGGAATCAACCTTAATTTCAGGCTTGGTTATTTTTATTGCCATAATTGCTCATAAAGGATCTGCATCCTTTGCTTTGGGAGTTAACCTGGTCAGCAGTAAGGCCAACAAATCTTTGATTATCAAGACTATAGTATTTTTCTCTATCATGACTCCAATTGGTATTATTATTGGAAGCGTACTAGATAGTATTGAAAGTAGCAGAATATCAATTTGGTTTGAAGCTATATTCGACTCACTGGCAGCAGGAACATTCATTTATATCGCCATTCTTGAAATTATTGATGATGTTTTTGCCAATGGTAAATTCAGGTATCAAAAGTTTGCATTCCTTTTATTTGGGTTTCTGTTGATGGCGTTTATTGCGGTTTATGCTTAGCAAGGATAAAGGCTAAAGTGAATAAGTTATGAATTTTGAAGCATGAGTTATTACTCATCAATCTAGGTTCTGCGCAACACATTCATCATTCATAACTCATAACTCATAACTATTTTTAATAATTATTCTTAGTTTTGCCGGCTAATACAAAATCAAATTTTAGATGAAGAAATTTCTTATTGGTAGTTTAGTAATATTATTATTCATTGCCATTTCATGCGATAGCGGAAAAAAGTTGGCGCAAACCAGGCAAACAGCGCAGACAGCCTTTAATTCAGGCGATTATACTAAAGCGCTTAGTTTGTGGGAAGGAATAATAAATAACTATGAGCAAAAGGGAAACGAAAAGGAATGTCCTGTTTATACCGAGGCGGGAATTGCTGCGATGAAATTAAATAAAGATGAAAAGGCAGAAAAATACTTGAAACTGGCTACCTATGGAAATATGAGTACGGAAAAAACATATTTGGCTCTGTCAAAATTATATAGGCAAAAAGATAATCTATCGCTGGAACTCGAAAACCTGGAAATTTACGTTAATAAGTATCCCTCAGGCCCCGATATTGATTACGTAAACCTCAGACTTTTTAAACTTTATACAGAAATAGATTTATACGATAAAGCATTAATTTATTGGGAGAAACTGAGTCCTGAAACACAGTCACAATTAGAATCATTGCAAAACATCTTAATTGTTTATGACGAACTGGATATGGCAGAAGAAGCCGTGGCCACTGCAAAATCCATATTTACAAAAGACAATGAAAATATTGCAGCTTATAAATGGATGGCTAATCATTATTTCTGGAAGGCCGAGGAACGCTACCAAAAGGAGATGAATATATACATGGAAAATAAAACCCGTAAGCAGTATTCACATCTTTTGAGAGTTATTGATGAGGTAACAGTTGATTACAAGAAAGCATTAAAATATGCTAAAAAGCTTTATAAATTAGAGCCTGTTCCGGAAAATGCAACTCTGCTGGGAAATACTTACGACAGGCTAAACTATAAAAAGGAAGCAGAATATTATCAAAACTTAGGTAAAAAATAATTGCCTAACTTACATTGGCATTCGACTTATTCCAATAGGCATCGTCCTCATCTTCATCGTCCTCCTCTTCTTCGAATTCCCATGAATATCTTTTTGGTCGTGGTCCTGACTTACGGAAATATATAGCCATAATTATTCCACCCACAAGTCCGCCGAGGTGGCCTTCCCAGGAAATATTCTTCTCAGGATAGAAATCTGGTATTACACCCCAGATCAAACTTCCGTATAAAAAAGCCACTATTAATGAAAGTGCTGCCAAACGATTATCCTTTCGGATAACACCCGAAAGAAATAAAAAAGAAGATAGTCCGTAAATTACACCGCTGGCACCAATGTGCCACGATTCGCGGCCACCAAACCATGTCCATAATCCCGACAAAAACCAAATTCCTATTAGCACTCTAATGGAAATCCCTCTGTAAAAATAAAATAATGCAGTTCCTAAAACTAAAAAGGGTACAGTATTGGCAAAAATATGGCTATAGCTACCGTGGACAAAAGGCATGAAGAATATTCCCGGTAAGCCCTCCAACGACAATGGATGAACTCCAAGAAAACCCAAATCAATATCAAATAAACTTTCTACAATCCTGATTATCCACATGATTACCACTAAAATAAGTGGCAGATACAATGCATTTAAAAACTTCTTTTTTTCTTCGTTCATTAAATTATTTTTCGATAATCAGAATTGCCAAAAAGCATGCCTTTTATATTTTTTGCGCAATTTACATAATTTGAGAGGAAATAAATTAATTTTGAAATCAAATATAACATAAGTATCAAAGTAAAGAAAAAGTTTGTAACCAACTTATTTACAGAAATATAAAAATTTCTATCATGAAATATATAATACTTTCAATTGCTTTTTTGTCAACATTGAACTTTTACGGACAAAATGACAATTTAAGTTTAAAACTAATAAATCAAAAGCATTTGATGAATTTGCCTTCCGCCTCGGGTGTGGAAATAATTGAAAACAATATTTACGTCATTGGAGATGACTCACCATACCTTTATAAGTTAAACTACGATTTCAATATTCTTGAAAAATATCCGCTGACCGGCAACGACTCAACGGTAAATAACAGAGTTCCAAAGGAAATAAAAGCCGATTTCGAATCGATGGCTACATATAAATCCAAAGATGGAAGCATTATGCTTGCAGTTCTTTCTTCAGGTTCGCAGGAGTTGACTCGTGACACTCTTCATATCTTCGCTTTAAGCGAGAAAAAACTTATTGCTTCGAAAAATGTAAGGCCTCTTTTTGAATTGATTAGGGAAAAAGCAGGATTCACAAAAGAGGATGAAATAAACATAGAAGCAATGGCAATTGGACAGCACAAAGTATATTTAATGCAGAGAGGAAATAATAATTTGAATATTCTTGTGGAAATTAACAGAAGAGAATTTTTTAAATATATTTTCAATGAAGGAATTAGTTTACCTGAAATAAATGTAAAATCATTTTCGTTACCTGAATTTGAAAATACAATAAGTGGTTTTTCAGGCGCCTGCATGCTGGAGGATGAAAGTGGAATATTGTTCACCGCTTCCCTCGAAAAGAGTGAAAATGCCTATGAAGATGGCGAAATTCTAGGAAGTTATGTGGGATTAATGAAATTTATGGGTGTTTCAAATCCACAAATTAAAACAAATATGCTTAAACATGAAGGGCAAAATGTAAAAACAAAACTTGAAGGTATTTGCATAAAATCCATTAGCGAAAAAACTTATCAATTAGTTGCTGTTAGCGATATGGACGACGGCACTTCCAAAATTTATAATCTGAGTTTGACAATAAAATAATGCACATAAAATATTTAAAGTTTTTTTAACATATAAAAAACCCTGATTATCAGTTATCAAAGCATTTTAGGATATTTTTGCCACTCAATTTTGTAACTATTAATAAAGTTATATGTCTCTAATTTCATGCGAAGAATAATATTTATACTAATCATATTGCTTACTTGCATCAGGGCCTACCCTATTGAAGATCCCAAAGGGACTTTTAGTTTAAGTGGCTTTATTAAAGATGCTGAAAATGGCGAGTTATTGCCAGGCGCCACAGTTTATATTGAAGAACTTAAAGCAGGTGCAGCCAGTAATAATTACGGATATTACTCAATAAGTTTAAAACCAGGCACTTATCATGTTATTTATTCATTCATAGGATATGCCAGTATCGAGGAAACTGTTGAACTTACCGAAGACAAAACAATTAATATTAATTTACAACCGGGTATTCAAAGTTTGTCGGAAGTAGAAGTAACTGCTGAGGCAAAAAATGAGAACATCATCAAAACCCAAATGAGTGTTAACAAAATCGATAGCAAAACCATACAGGCTATACCTGCCCTTATGGGCGAAGTGGATTTAATAAAAGCATTACAATTATTGCCAGGAGTTAAATTCGCTGCCGAAGGTAGTTCCGGCTTTAGTGTTCGCGGAGGCAGTCCTGATCAAAACCTGGTTTTACTCGATGAAGCAACGGTTTATAATGCAGGTCACCTTTTGGGGTTTTTCTCAGTTTTTAATAATGATGCCGTAAAAAGTGTAGAACTTTACAAAGGCGATCTTCCTGCAAAATATGGTGGCCGTATTTCTTCTCTGGTAGATGTAAGAATGAAAGATGGAAACAAAAAAGGATTTCATGGCAACGGTGGTATTGGGCTTATTTCCAGTCGACTAACATTAGAAGGACCAATTGTTGAAGATAAAGGATCTTTTATGATTGCAGGAAGGAGATCTTATGCCGATTTATTTCTACGTCTCTCCAGCGATGATGAAATAAACAGTAACATATTATATTTCTACGACTTAAACGCCAAAGTAAACTATAGCATAAACCAAAAAAATCATATTTACCTTTCTGGATATTTTGGGAAAGATGTTTTTAAAAATGGAGTGTTTGGAATGAACTGGGGAAATTCTACAGGAACTGCCAGGTGGAATCATATATTTAGTGATAAACTATTTTCAAACTTCACTTTTGTTGCAAGTAATTTCAGTTATAATTTAGGAGTTTCAAATGAAAATGGCTTCAACTGGTTATCACAACTTACCGACTATAATTTAAAGGGCGATTTTAACTGGTTCTTAAATAGCAAGAACACCATAAACTTTGGTTTCTCAAGTATTTATCATGATTTTTTTCCCGGGAAAATAGAAGGTACCGGCAGTGAGTCGTTTATAACAGAATACGGTTTACCACATAATTATGCTTTAGAGAGTGGTGTTTATATTAGTAATGTTCAGAAAATAGGGCCGCTTTTCAGTTTAAAATACGGACTACGATTATCAATTTTTAATAATGTAGGTCCAAATACGGTTTTCGACTATAATGCTTATGGCATGCCAATCGACTCGACAATTTATTCAAAAGGCGATTTTTATAATACTTATGTGGGTCTGGAACCCCGATTGGGTGCCGTTTATCAACTTAACGAATCGTCATCAATTAAAGCAAGTTATTCAAGAAATTATCAATATCTGCAGCAGGCACAAAACTCAACTGCAGGCTCACCTCTTAGTATATGGTTTTCATCGAGTCCTAACATAAAACCACAGTATTCTGATCAGTTTGCCCTGGCATACTTTAGAAATTTCAGTAATAACATATTTGAAGCTTCTGTTGAAGCATATTATAAAGACATAAAAAACGCCATCGACTTTAGGGATCATGCCGAACTACTTTTAAATAAACATGTTGAAGGAGAGGTTCTTACAGGCACAGCCAATGGTTATGGCATTGAATTTCTTCTAAGAAAAAACTCAGGAAAACTAAGCGGATGGATAAGTTATACTTTTTCGAAAACTTACAGGAAAATTGATGGTATTAACAATGGAGAAACCTATCTTGCTCCATACGACAGACCAAATGATGTGTCAGTGGTTCTGAACTATAATCTGAATGAGCAACTTAGTTTAGGGCTTACCTGGGTTTATTTAACCGGACAGCCTGTAACTTTTCCTGTGGGAAGATTTGTTTATGGTAACACTGTAGTTCCATACTATTCCAGCAGAAATGAATACCGCATGCCCGACTATCACCGTTTGGATTTATCCGTAACCTGGCGCGAGAAAGTTAATCCCGACAAAAAGTGGCACAGCGAGTTAAACTTATCTATCTACAATGCCTACAACCGCAAAAATGCATGGGTAATTAACTTTCAGTCGGACCCCCAGGACCCGAACATTACTTATGCAGAGATGACTTATCTGTTTGGTATTATTCCATCTTTAACTTATAACTTTAAATTCTAAACCATGAAGCATCTACTAAATATATCATATATAATTATCCTCACGGTTGTATTTTCATCATGCACCGAAAAAATTGATATCAACCTTGACAAGTCTGAATCGGCGCTGGTTGTGGAAGGGGCTGTTTCTGAAATTAACGGACAACAGCGTATTAAACTAAGTAAAACTGCGGAGTATTTTTCTAATCAGGCACCAACAGCCGTTAGCAATGCTTTGGTTACTATTGATGATGGCACAGAATCAGTTGCACTATCGGAAAGCGAGTTAAAAAATGGCTATTATTATTTTCCCGATGAGTATTCAGGAGTTGTTGGAAAAACTTATACTCTCAATATTAATTTGGAAAATGAAATTGCCGGAAAGAAAGAATATACTGCTCAAACAACAATACCTCCTCTGTCAGATGATATCGACTCAATAGCAGTAGAATGGAATTCGAGATTTGAAGCCTGGCTAATTAAGTTTTATGCTACCGACCCGCCACGAAAGGATTATTATATGTTTAACGGCATGAAAAACGGCGAGTTAATAACGGATAGTATACAGAATGTAAATATTTCAGACGACAGGCTTTATAATGGAAACTATACCTACGGTATTGCCGTAATGTTTTTAGATGGGGACAAACTTGAACCAGGCGATATTTTTACTTTGGTTTTATCTAACATTACCGAAGAATACGCAAATTTTGTTACTGAAGTTCAAACAGAAATCAGTCCTGGTATACCATTATTTAGTGGTCCACCGGCAAATGTTAGCAGCAATATATCTAATGGTGCACTGGGATGGTTTACAGCCTACCGATCAGCATTTACTAGCACAGTTGTGGGTGAGCGTATCGATCCGGAGGAGTAAATTATATAACATAGTTGAATAATGCACTTGGCAGAAAAGATATAAACCTATTATGATTGATTCAAATTGGTTACATTAATATTTAGCCTCTACTAAAATATTTCCAGATTCATTATCATTTAGAAATAATAAAATCAATGATTTCCAGTTAATTTTATAAAAACAAAAACTTAAAATTATGAAATTACTGAAAATCATTTCTCTCATTATGATACTATCGATTGTACTTATAATTGCACATATTGTATACCTCTATACTCTTACTCCCACTGAAAAATTTCCCACAGATATATATCTTACAAG
>PKTA01000016.1 GCA_002869365.1 Marinilabiliales bacterium
AACTAACTTCTGACATAATTAAATTTTTTAATGTTTAAACTGCTGCAAAGAAACAGATTAATGGAATAAAAAACAATAAAAAAATTAAAATTTTATTAATAGACATTTTGAGCATTTTTGTGCGTATATTTTCTTATAAAAAAAATAAATGCATGCATTACAGTTTATTAGATTTAATATTTTTATTTTTAGCAATTCAAAAAATGACTTATGAAGGCAAAACGAATTGCAATTTTTGCGTCGGGTAATGGTACTAATGCTCAAAGAATTGTCGAGTATTTTAGCGATAAAAAAGAAGTCGAAATTTGCTTGATTTTATCGAACAAACCAAATGCCGGAGTGCTTTTAAGGGCACAAAAACTTGGTGTAAGAGCAGAAGTTTTTAATCGTGATGAATTTAAAGAAGGACAAAAAGTAGATGAGTTATTACAGGAAAATAATATTGATTTAATAGTTCTGGCAGGTTTTTTATGGCTGATTCCCGGTTATTTAACAGAAAGATACCCTAACAGAATTATTAATATCCATCCGGCCTTACTTCCAAAATTTGGAGGAAAAGGAATGTATGGCATGAATGTTCACCAAGCCGTGATTGAAAGCGGAGAAATCCAATCGGGAATAAGTATTCATTATGTAAACAACAAATACGATGATGGTCAGATTATTTTCCAGGCAAAAACTGAGATTGGCAAAAGTGAAACCCCTGAAAGTTTAGCAGATAAAATTCATCAACTGGAATATGAATATTTCCCTATTATTATAGAAAGAGAAATAAAGAAAATCTAGTTATTTAAGTTGGCATTAGGACACACACTTTTTATATACAAGCATAATGAACATTTATGCAGCCCTCTTCTCTTAAAAAAATCTTCATCCATATGAGGGTGAACACAAAGTGTAGAATCCTCTTCCCAACAAAGGGTTTCCTCCTTTCCGTACATTATACAATCTGTCTTTCGACAATTAAAATACTCATAGCAAGTTTCCATAAATCAAAAATACTGAATTAACTATTGTAGTATTTTAATATTATTATATAATTTGTCACATTTGAAAACCAGTAAGCTTCTAAACTTTATTATGCTTCTTCTCGAAGTTTTTATGCTCTGCTAACTCACAATTTACCATCCAGTGAATACCAAATTTATCTGTAAACTGCCCAAAATAGGCACCCCAAAAAGTTTTATTAAGCGGCATACTAACTTTCCCTCCTTCTGATAGTTCATTGTAAATTCGTGTTACTTCTTCTACACTTTTTGTATTAATTGAAATTGTAATATTATTACCAATAATTGTAGCCTTCCCAAAAGCACTCGACGAATCGCTGCCCATCAAAACAGTCTCCTCACTGATGGGAAGTGATATATGCATTATTTTATCCTTTTCTTCTTCAAGAACAGGATATTCAGGATTTTCAGGCATATCTTTAAATTTACCCACATAAGGAAACTCACCTCCAAAAACAGATTTGTAAAAGTTAAATGCCTCTTCGCAATTTCCATTGAAAATTAAATACGGATTTATTGTTGTCATATTAATTGTTTTAGAATATTCATCAATTTAAAAGGAAAAACCTATTTTCATTAAGAACAAAAGTAGTTCAAACATCGAGGCAAATTAATTAGAAATTCCAAAAGGAATTTTCAAACTTATTGATACATTTCTTCCGGGATTATACATATTTACTTCTTTTAATGTAGATAAGTGATCGATATACTTGGTATCAAGAAGGTTACTAACTCCAACACTAAATATAAATTTTTGATTATTTACTATAAAAGTAGTTCCCAAACTCATATTTAGTAAAGTATATGAATCCGTTGGGGTTTCATCGGGAGCCGGATGATTTTGGGCAAAGGCAGAAAGTGTACTTATAGAAACGTATGATTTATATAAAAACAAAAACTTCTCTTTTTCTATGCTTAGTGAGAACCTCAACTTATTGGCAGGTATAAAGGGAAGGTAATCACCATTTTCCTGCATACCCACTACCGAAGAAAAAGTAGTTTCAAAATGCAAATATTTCATACTTACCGGATGAATGTGTAGCCCTGCTTCTCCCCCATATAATTTGGAGTTGGATTGCTTATATTTATAAATATCGAGGCCTGAGGATGTTGAATCTCCGGTGGGAGAAATAAAAATAAAGTGATCAATAAAATTGTAAAATAAGGCAAAATCAAGAGTGATATTGCTTTTATGATAATGCACGCTAAAATCGGTTTCGTATGAATTTTCAGGGACCAGGTTTGCATCACCCAATTCGTATCTCAACTCATGCTGACCCTTTGAAGTAAGTTCAGCCAGGTTTGGTGTACGATAAGCAGCGCCAAAGTTTGCTCTGAATAATAAACCGTGAGTGAGATTATAGGTTGCGCCCAATGACCCGCTAAAACTCCCATATGATTTATTAAGTGCCTTGCGGTAACTCTCAGCATCGGAAGGATTTCCCACTGCCTGTGAAGAGATATTTTTAATATCGTAACGAAGGCCGGTTTGAAATTTTAATTTATTGAAGAAAGTGTATTGCAGCAAGACGAATGCAGAATAATTATTAGTTATGGCATTGGGAAGAAGAATTATTTCCCTATGGTTAATATTCGTATTTTTCTGATTAAAACCCTGTAATCCAACGATATATTCTGATTTATCATCAGAGGGCAAATAGAATTTTACATCATAAGTTAGGGTAGATAATTGCATTTGAATTTCATATGTATCTTTTTCTCCGATATGACTGAATTCGGTATTTTGAAAAGCAGCATTTACATCAAGTTTATAATTACCCAAATACAATTTATTTTGCAATGAAAGCAGATGGGTATTTAGTTGCTGGAAAAAAATTTCATTTTTTCTTCCTCTTTGGGTAATTTCTTCCAGAGCCTCATCTTCAACAAGTCCGAGTTTTTGTTGATTATAATCGTAGAATAGTTTAAAAGTGCCAATTTTATCAGTAAATCCGGCATTAGCTTTGAGCGACATTTCGTTAAAACGGGAGTTAGGAACAAATTCTCCACCACCCTGAAGGAAGTCGGCATTAGTTTTTTGACCTATTCTCACCCCTCCAAAAAACTTATTGCTCGAGCCTTTAAGTCCTAAGTTGTTTGTCATTCCAAGAGTATTGGAAAATAATTGCAGATTATAATCTCCAACAAAGGTTCCCACAGGCGCAGGCTTTTCTTTAATAAAGTTAATTACCCCACCAATTGCGTCTGAGCCATAAATCATTGATGCAGGTCCTTTTATTATCTCAATATCGGAAATTCCAAACTCGTCAATTCCCAAAGGGTGATGGCTTGAGTATTGATAATTTTCGAACCTAACGCCATTATTCAGCACCAAAATGTCGTTCATGGAAAGTCCGCGGATAACAGGTTTTGACACACCACTACCTTTGGAAATCATATCAACACCGGGAACTTTGGTAATAATTTCCATAAAATTAGGGCTGCTTTCCAAATTTCGAGGATCTAATTTTAATATTTCAATTTTAACTGCATTTTCATGTTGTGTAGAACTATAACCACCTGTCACCACCAACTCTTCCATTTCGATGGCGCTTTCGTGGAGTTTTACATTTACAATTATGTTTTCATCTTTTACCTGCAATGATTCAACATGGTTGGTATAACCAAGAAATGTATACTGAATTTTTTGGGTTCCCCGTGCTAAATTCTCTAGTTTATAGTTTCCATTAATGTCGGAAACAGTTCCTTTATTCATATCGGGGGCAAATACCGTTACACCTGGTAATGGCAGATTTTCGTTGTCGGTGATTTTACCGCTAATATTGATTTGTGAAATTGATAATTGATATGATAATATCAAAAACCAAAATAAAATAATTCTTTTCATTCATTTAGTTTATAAACTGATTAATAATTACTTAAGATAATTTAAACCAGTTTATAAGGAGGTGCTCTAAGTGAAAATGATAAGTTTAAAGAATTGGAATATTTTAGGGATTTATAAGAGTTTTGGTAATTTTCGTGTGTAATTTCTTTGGGTTTTTCGAAATGATATGTATCAGATGAAAATACTGAAAATTCAAAATTACAAACCGAACAATTGTCATGATATTCATGAAGATGATTATCATGCTTTGCATTACAAATAAAGCGTTCATGATTATGCTCAAGTTTTACTATTGAAGGTGTTAAAAACACTGCCAACAATAACAAATACGCTATATTTTGAATTTTTTTATTCATGCGGAATCAAAGAGGAGTTAATTAAAATAATCAAATTATACTCTCCGGAATTAGTTTGCAAAATTAATCAAGTTTATTTTGCTTGTGCAGAAGTGAATTTTCTTAACTCATAATTAACATTTATGCATATTTGGGTATCGTTGCAATAGTTACTGAGATTTTTATAAAATATGGTTTAACTATACTGAATTATATCTTATAAAATAAAATTGTACTGCACAGATACTGTTTCTTTATATATAACTAGGTTGATAAAACCCTTTACTTCTTAATAATCAAGTTATTGGAGTTGATTGCATTTTTAATAACTCTTTAAACAAAACTTTTTAAAATACACTGATATGGACTAATATTGAAATATCAAATTAATGAAAAAGCATGATTTCTGATATTCTATCTATTATAGGGCAAGTTCTTACTCTGATAGGCGCTCTTGGGTTATTTCTGTATGGAATGAAACTTATGAGTGAGGCCTTGCAAAAAGTGGCAGGCAGCAAAATGCGACAGATACTTGCAGCAATGACAAATAATCGCATTAAGGGTGTATTAACCGGAATTCTTGTTACAACAACCATACAATCGTCCTCTGCAACTACAGTTATGATTGTAAGTTTTGTAAATGCCGGATTATTATCTCTTATTGCATCCATCGGAGTAATAATGGGTGCAAATATCGGAACCACTATTACTGCCTGGATTATTGCTATTTTAGGCTTTAAAGTTAGTTTAAGTTTTCTTTCGTTGCCACTAATTGGTATAAGTTTTCCTTTGTTTTTCTCAAAGAGTAGCAAGAGGAAATCCTGGGGTGAATTTATTATATGATTTGCAATTTTATTTATTGGTTTACAGTTTTTGAAGCAATCGGTTCCGGATATAAACAGTAATCCTGCTGCTTTAAATTTCCTTTCATCATTTACTAATCTGGGATTCTTTTCAGTATTAATTTTTGTAATTGTAGGAACAATATTAACCATACTCATCCAATCGTCGAGTGCTACCATGGCACTAACCCTAGTTATGACTTATAATGGTTTAATTCCTTTTGAATTGGCGGCGGCTATGGTTTTGGGAGAGAATATAGGGACAACAATAACGGCTAATATAGCGGCTGCGGTAGCCAATGTTTCGGCCAAAAGAACAGCACGTGCACACTTAATTTTCAATATTTTTGGTGTGGTATGGATGATTGCTGTTTTCCATTATTTTTTAGTTGCTATTGATATGTTTATCAGTGAAAAGCATGGGATTTCTCTATTACAAACAAAATTATCACATACGGATTTTGAAAGTGTTAAAAGTGTATATCCGGTGGGACTGGCAATTTTTCATACAAGTTTTAACATAATAAATACATTGCTTTTAATAGGATTTGCACCATTAATAGCCAAGGCTTCTATAAAAATGGTTCCCGACCGGGGGGAGGATGATGAAGAGTTCCGTTTGAAATATATAAATACAGGCATGTTTTCGACCAGTGAATTGGGTATTATGCAAGCACAAAAGGAAATAACAAATTTCGGTAACAGGATACAAAAAATGTATTCGTTTATAGAGTTGCTTATTGAACAAGATAAGCCCAAGAAATATTATAAATTATCGGCTAAAATTGCAAAGTATGAGCAGATTACCGATAATTTGGAGTTGGAAATAGCGAATTTTCTTACAAAAATTTCGGAGGGAGAGTTGAGCCATGAAAGTTCATCAAAAATACGGGCACTATTAAAAATTATTGATGATATGGAAAGTGTTGGTGATTCCATATATCAGTTATCGAAAGTGATTGACACTTTAAGAGAAAGCAAATCTACATTTACAAAGGAACAGTTGACATCATTAAAAGAATTATCAAAGATAGTTGACAAGGCCTTTGTTGAAATGAATAAAAACCTTGAGAGTAATTTTAAACTAACAGACATAAAAAAGGCTAAAAACATTGAACTTAAGATAAATAATAAGCGTGATGAATTACGTCAGCAGCATGTTGAAGACCTTAAAACCAAAAAATATAAACACAAAGTGGGTTCAACTTATAGCGATATGTTTTCGATAAATGAAAAGATAGGCGACTATATTATTAATGTTAGCGAAGCCATTTATGAATATCAAGAAACCGTATAGGTTAACGATAACCGTAATTGCGTGAGGGATTGCAGCGGCACCCCCGACCTTGGGAGGGAGTATAGCGGAAAGCCCGACCCGCCGGAGGTGGGGCACGCCCAAAAAAAACTATCATAAATTAATTACAAAATATTTTTATGAAATGTTAACTATCGCAAAATTATTTTGTCGTTAGTTTTATAATCATCACTATTACATAGTTTTATTAAAAGAATAAATTCCATTTAAAGGAAGAACTTGCAGGATTTTAACTTAATGATAATAAAACATTGCTGAAGGAAGCATTTATAAGTTATTTTTGATTTTAATTATTTAAAAACAAACTATTATATCCTCGAAAACTACATATGGACTATTAATGCTAATTGTGTTTTTTAGCAGCCTGAATACCAGTACTTTTGCTCAGTTGACAAAAATTATGGGAACGGTAAGCGATTCGGCCACGGGAGAACCCATGCCATTTGTAAATATAGTTTTTAAAGGCACCAACACAGGCGTTACAAGCGATTTCGACGGGAATTATTCTATAGAGACTTTGAATGCCAGCGATACTCTGATTGCCTCCTTTGTGGGTTATAAGAAGATGTATGCGCCGGTGGTAAAGAGCAAGTTCCAGATTATTGATTTTAAAATGAAATCGAGTTCGGTTCAACTGGAAGATGTGGTGATCAGACCGGGGGTTAATCAGGCGGAAGTGTTGCTCGACAGCATAATTGCGCATAAAAAGCGAAATAATCCCGATCATTTTGATGCATATCAATACGAGGCTTATACTAAGATTGAACTTGATGCAAACAACATAACCGAAAAATTTCAAAACCGTAGAATGTACAGACCTTTTAAATTCATTTTTGATAATGTTGATACTTCTACGGTTAACGGGAAAACATATTTACCAATATTTTTAAGTGAAACAATTTCGGAAGTTTTTGCCAGAAAAGATCCCAATGGATATATTGAAAAGATTAAGGCTACCAAGATAAGTGGTTTTAATAACCAGAGTGCAATGCAACTACTTAGTGATGAATATTTTAACACTAATATTTACGATAATTTCATAAGGATATTTCAGGTAAATTTTGTGAGTCCCATAGCCAATAACGGGCTTTCGTTTTATAAATATTATTTGGTTGACAGTGCTAATTTCGATGGTAATTGGTGCTATAAAATTATGTTTAAGCCAAGGCATATTCAAACCTTAACTTTTACCGGAAATATGTGGATACACGACACCACTTTCGCCATAAAAGAAATTGAAATGCGAATGGCGGAAGATGCCAATATGAATTATGTTAACGATTTGGTAATAGATAAAACCTTCGATATTGTTGATGGTGAACACTGGGCATTAACACGTGATTATACTATTGGTGATTTTAATTTGATAGAAAACAACAAAAGAACGCTGGGATTTTTCGGTAAGAAAACCACCACATACAGGAATTATGTTGTAAATCAGCCAAAGGATCCCAAATTTTATTCGTCTCCTGTGGATGTTATTGTAAGCGACAGCGCCGACAAATTTGATGATGAATATTGGCTGCAAAACCGTCATGAAGACCTCACGCAGGATGAGCGTACTATTTATTATATGATTGACACTCTTACCAGCATCCCTCAATTTAAAACCTATATCGACATAGTTGAAATGGTTGTTTCGGGATATTATGTAAAGGGTAAATTTGAGATAGGTCCTTATGCCTCGATGTTGAGTTTTAATGCCGTGGAGGGTGCCCGCCTAAGGTTTGGTGGCCGTACAAGTAATGCTTTCAGCAAGAAGATAATGATAGGCGGATATGCTGCTTATGGCACATTCGACAAAGAATTTAAATATGGTGGCAATGTGCTGTATATGTTCAATAAAAATCCGCGGCGGGCGCTGAGTGGGTCGTTCAGATACGATTTGGAACAGTTGGGGGCGAGTCAGAATAGTTTTAGGGAAGACTTCTTTCTGGCGTTTTTATTCCGCCGGCAAGCTGCTGACAAACTGAGTTTTGTGGAAGAAATAAAACTTAGTTATGAACATGAATGGTTTACGGGTTTCAGTACAGATTTGGTGTTGATGAACCGTAACCTTTATCCGGTAGGATATACTAAGTTTGAGTTTTATTATCAGGATGAGGCTACTCAGAAAATTGCGGAGGAAGATGCCATTACCTCGGCGGAAATAGGAGTTAACCTTAGGTTTGCATATAAGGAAAGGGTTACTATAGGTGAGTTTGAAAGGATAAGTCTGGGAGCCAAATATCCTATTCTTAACATAAAATATGCTTATGGGATGCCTAACTTTTTCAAGAGCGATTACGAATATCATAAACTGCAAATAGGCGTAACGCATTGGTTTAACATAATGAATTTTGGATGGTCGAGATTTAATCTGGAGGCCGGAAGAATTTGGGGTACCCTGCCCTACCCTTTGCTGAAACTTCATGAGGGTAATGAAACATATTTCTTCGATGAGTCGGCATTTAATATGATGAATTATTATGAGTTTGTGAGCGATAAATACTTAAAGTTTTATTATACCCATCATTTTAACGGTTTCTTTTTAAACAGAATACCGCTATTGCGGAAATTAAAATGGAGGGAAGTGGGATTTATTACCGCATTGGTAGGCGGAATGGATGAAAAGAACAGGAATTATTCGGTCTTTCCGGATGGTATGCATACCCTCGACAAGCCATATTTTGAGGCCGGAGCCGGAATAGAAAATATTTTTAAAATTATACGTGTTGATGCGGTTTGGAGATTATCGTATCTGGATCATGATAATGTTTCACCTTTTGGGGTGAGAGTGAGTTTGAGGTTTGATTTTTAGGGGGGGATATTCATTCAAAGTTTATTGAAATTTTATGATGCTTACATTCAACTGCTTCCCCATTTTTTTTAGCGGGTATCCAGTCTGGCATTATTTCAACAAGTCTTTTAGCTTCTCTTTTGAAATCACCTGTATTAGCTTTAAAAGTCTTGATATTGGTCAATACACCTTTGTCTGTTACTTTAAATAAGACATTTACTGCATTCTTTGAATTTTGGTTTTCGCTAATGGGGTATCGCGAATTTATCTTTATAAATTCTTCCACACTACCCATATTTTCATCAAACATTGGAGGCGTATCATAATTTGGCCACACGGGCTGATGCATTATAGTTAAATTATATGGAGATTGTTTTCCAGAAATTGCACATACTGTAATTCCTGAAATTTCTGTAGCACTAGCAGGCTTAAAATCTTCTGTTTTGGTTATAGTCCAATGATTTTCTTTAGGTTCCTCACTCCATAATTCTTCAAAAATATAATCAATTTTATAAATTTCAAGATCGAACTTATTTTTCTCGGCTATTTTCAATATGTCACTACCTTGTATTAGCAAAGTGTCAAAATCCAAAGATTTAATTACTTTACCCTCATTATTATATTCATTCCAGTCACCGTAATAAATACCATTTTTCAAGTGACCTGTTTCAACAATTCCACTATTGTTATTATGGAACTTAATGAAGAACTCAGCGTTGTTAGATTGATTAATGTATCTAATTTTTTCAATATTTTCCAAGAAAAATACAGTATCAACTTTGGTAAACTCAAAATTTTCATCCATGTAAATATTCTCTTTGCTGTCCTGGGAAAAGAGAGATATTGACAAAATAAAAAAACTAATTAGAACTAGAGTTTTCATAATCTGTATTTCTTTTTTAATGTTCGTATAGGATCATCCTTTACAAAAGTTATAGATTAGACTTTACACTAAATCCGTTTATAACTGACCTATATTTTATATTTTTTTATTTCGATTTAGCAACAAAACCGCTATTTTTATATACGTTGCTGGCAGTAGTTTTTATTTATCCGATTCAAATTCGAGTTGCTGCCTATATTCTTTTTCATCAAAGTAGCCGATTGATTTTTGAATGAAGCCTTTGTCATTGATTGTCCATTCCTCAAATCCGCTAATGTTCACTTTGTTTCCAGTCCCATTGGTTCCGTTATTTGTTCCTGTAAGTGTCC
>PKTA01000176.1 GCA_002869365.1 Marinilabiliales bacterium
AAATTAATAATTGAAAATTAGAGATATGAAAACCATAGGTATTGTAGGTGGAATGAGTTGGGAGTCAACAAAAGTTTATTACGAAATAATAAATGAACAAGTTAAACAAAAACTTGGAGGTTTTCATTCTTGTAAATGCCTTATCTATTCAGTTGATTTTGCTGAAATACAAAAACTTCAACATGAAGATAAGTGGGAAGAGTTGGATATTTTAATGGCCGATGCCGCAAAACGATTACAAATTGCCGGCGCCGACTTTATTGTACTTGCAACAAACACCATGCATCTTTGTGTTGAGGCTATTAAAGAGGCTGTTGAGATACCTATTCTTCACATAGCACAAGCAACTTCTTCTGCTATCATTAATAAAAATATTAATACAGTCGCACTCCTGGGTACAAAGTTTACGATGGAGAAGGATTTTTACAAGAGTATTTTAACTAAGAATAATATAGAAGTTATTACACCAAATGAGCAGGAAAGAGATATTATCCATAATATTATTTTTGGCGAATTGGTACAGGGAATTATTAAAGATGAATCCAGAAATAAATTTATGGCAATTATCTCCAGGCTTCAATTGCAAGGTGCTGAAGGAGTTATACTTGGTTGTACGGAAATTCCACTACTAATTTCCAGTGACGATGTCGAAATTGAAGTTTTCAATACCACCAGAATTCATGCTGAGAAAGCAGTGGAAATGGCCTTGAAAGAGTGAAGATAGTAGAGTGAAGAGTGTAGAATGTAGAGTGTAGAGTTATGAATTTTGAGTTATGAGTTCTTATGATTCAGACTTTACAAATGAACACAACCTACTCACAACATGCAAATGCGACCTGCAACCCGACTGACTAAAAATTCGGTTTCAAATCGTATTTTTTATAGAAATCGCTAATGCGCTGAACGGCTTCTTCAACGGTATCTACAAGTTCGAATATTTGAAGATCATCTTCCTTAATCATCCCTTCTTCCAGCATACGGCTATTTATCCATTCTAATAGCCCGCCCCAATATGATTTTCCTACCATAACAATTGGAAAACGTACTAGTTTGTGTGTCTGTATTAGAGTTATAGCTTCAAATAATTCATCCATTGTTCCAAAACCACCCGGCAATACAACATACCCCTGCGAATAGCGCATAAACATAAGTTTACGGGTAAAGAAATAATTGAATTCCAATAACTTATCTGGATCAATATAAGGATTTGCACTTTGCTCAAACTCCAGATCAATATTTAAGCCTACTGATTTTCCACCTGCGATATGGGCACCTTTATTGGCGGCTTCCATAACTCCGGGACCACCACCGGTAATAATACCGAAGCCCTTTTTCGTAAGAAGATAAGCAAGTTCTTCTGCCAGATGATAATAGTCGTGGCCGGGTTTTGTACGTGCTGAACCAAACACAGCAACACAGGGCCCAATTCGGGAAAGTTCTGTATAACCATCAACAATTTCGGCCATTATTTTAAAAACAGACCATGAATCATGAGCTTTTATTTGAGTCCAAGATTTTGGTTGAAACTCCTTTTTAAGTCTTTGTAAATCATCTTCCTGCATAGCATTGAATTTTATTTTAATTCTTCCGCAAGATACTTAGCGGTATAACTGTCTTTATTTTTAATTATTTCCTCGGGGGTTCCCTTGCAAACTATTTCCCCTCCCCTTTCTCCACCTTCAGGGCCCATATCAATAATATAATCGGCAACCTTAATCACTTCCATATTATGCTCAATAATTATTATTGTATTTCCTTTATTTACAAGTTTTTGAATAACTTTAAGAAGAACATTTACATCTTCAAAATGCAAACCTGTTGTGGGTTCATCCAGAATATAAAGAGTTTGTCCGGTATCTCTTTTCGATAATTCAGATGCAAGCTTTACCCTTTGTGCCTCACCACCCGAAATGGTTGTAGAAGATTGACCTAGAGTAAGATAGCCCAAACCAACATCCTGAAGAGTTTTAAGTTTTATAACAATTTTAGGAATATTTTCGAAAAACTCAACAGCCTGGTTTATTGTCATATCCAACACATCATTTATGGATTTACCTTTAAATCTGACTTCCAGAGTTTCACGATTGTAACGCTTGCCATAACATTCATCACAAGGCACATAAACATCGGGGAGAAAGTTCATTTCTATGGTTTGTATTCCTGCTCCCTGACATTTTTCGCATCTGCCACCTTTTACATTAAAGGAAAATCTGCCGGGTTTATATCCTCTTATTTTGGCTTCGGGTATATTACCGAATAATTTTCTTATTTCATCGAAGACTTTTGTATAAGTTGCCGGATTAGATCGTGGTGTTCTGCCGATGGGCGATTGATCGATGGCAATAACCTTATCAATATTTTTTAGCCCATCAATACTTTTATATTTCAGAGGATCTTTTAATGCTCTGAAAAAATGAGCGTTTAATATTGGATATAGAGTATCATTAATGAGAGTAGATTTTCCGCTTCCCGACACTCCTGTTACGCATATCAATGTCCCTATGGGAAAATCAACATCAACATTTTTCAAATTATTTCCCCGTGCTCCCTTTATACTAAGGAACTTTCCATTTCCCTTTCGCCTTTTCTTTGGGATTGATATTTCCCTTCTTCCTTTTAGGTAGTCAGCAGTAATACTGCCATTTTCCATTATTTCAGTGGGAGTTCCTGTGGCTACAATTTTACCGCCATGACGTCCTGCTCCCGGACCTATATCAATAACATAATCGGCAGACATGATGGTATCCTTATCGTGCTCTACAACAAGAACTGAATTACCAATGTCTCTCAAATCCTTAAGAGCATAAATTAACTTATGATTATCTCTTTGATGTAATCCAATACTAGGCTCATCAAGTATATATAAAACTCCTGTTAATCGTGATCCAATTTGGGTTGCCAGACGTATTCTTTGTGCTTCTCCTCCCGACAAACTCCGGGTTGGTCTGTTTAAGTTAAGATACTCTATCCCAACTTCCAACAAAAAGTCAAGTCGGGTTTTAATTTCACGCAATACTTCTCTGGCAATTTTAATTTGCTTTTTGCTTAGTTTACTCTCAATATTTTCTAGCCAGTTTCTAAGATTCAGCAAGTCCATACTTGCCAATTCTGAAATATTTTTATTGTGAATTTTAAAAAACAAGGCTTCTCTTTTCAACCGCGCCCCTTCACATTCAGGACACTGATGTTTATTCATAAATCCTTCAGCCCATTTTTTTGAAGTTTGAGAATGGCTATCGTTATTATAATTCTCAACATATTTAATTACACCCTCAAATGACAATGAATACGAACGGGTAATTCCAAGATATTCCTTTTTAATTTCAAAGGTTTCTTCCGAGCCATTCAAAATGGTTTCCATACCCTCTTTCGGTATATCTTTTAAGGGAGTATTTAAATCAAAATTATACTTTAATCGTATGGTTTCCAACTGCTTATAAACCCATGAATTTTTATATTCCCCCAGAGGTTTAATACCACCTTTTTTTATGGACATATACATATCGGGCATAACTTTCCTCATATCTATTTCAGAAACTTTACCTAGCCCATTACAATTTGGACAAGCCCCATAAGGTGAATTAAATGAAAATGTATTTGGTTCCGGTTTATCATACGATAGCCCTGACTCAGGGCACATAAGCTTGCTGCTAAAATGCCTTATTTCCCCTGTTTCATCGTCTAAAACCATAACAACTCCTTTGCCATACTTCATGGCAACAGAAATTGTTTTCTTCATTCGTTGATCATCTTTATCGCTGATTTTTATCCTATCAACAACTACTTCAACATCATGAATTTTATACCTGTCCAGTTGCATTCCAAATGCAATTTCACGTATTTCTCCATCAACTCTTACGCGTAAAAATCCCTGTTGTCTTATCTGCTCAAAAAGTTCTCTATAATGACCTTTACGACCTTTTACTATGGGAGATAAAAAACTAACTCCTTTACCCTGAAAATCATTCTTAATAATTTCAACTATCTGATCCTCATTGTACTGAACCATTTTTTTATTGGTATTATAAGAATAAGCTTCGCCGGCGCGGGCAAACAACAGACGTAAAAAATCGTATATTTCAGTTATTGTACCAACCGTTGAGCGGGGATTACGATTTACAGATTTCTGTTCAATACTTATAACCGGACTAAGTCCGTTTATTTTGTCTACATCGGGCCTTTCCATATTTCCAATAAACTGACGGGCGTAGGCCGAAAGAGTTTCCATATAACGCCTCTGGCCTTCAGCATAAATTGTATCGAAGGCCAATGATGACTTTCCACTACCACTTAAACCAGTTATTACCACTAATTTATCGCGAGGGATAACAAGATCGATATCACGAAGATTATGTACTCTTGCTCCTAATATTTCCAGAATATTTTCCTTTTCCTGCACTTATTAATTTATTTGCATTTTATTTAGTTCTTTCTATATGGGTGGCATTATAAGGTAACTCGGGGATTTCAATAATGTATGTCTTTTTCCTTCTATTGACAAGGTTTTTTTCCCTCAGCCATGGATTGAAATACTTAAGCAATTTATAACTTATTCCCTGCTCCTGAGCAAAGTCGGCCCAATGCTCAACAGAGGAACTTATAACCACCATTCTTTTTGGAATTGGCTGCAGATAATCTGTTTCATCAAGATAAAAACCATATTTCTCAGGATTTTCCAATATTAATTTAGTGGCAAGTATTCTGTATATATATCTTGCTGTTTCATCGTTGAGCAATAAATCGTAATACGACTTTTCACTCTGTCTGTCAATTTGCCTGTTCATCCCTCTAATACCTGCATTATATGATGCCGCAGCCATGGTCCAATTACCAAATTCTTCATAACTTTTTTGCAAATACTTACAAGCAGCCTCTGTAGATTTTTTCACGCTATAGCGTTCATCTACATATTTATCTACTTCCAAATCATATTCTTTAGCAGTACCCTTAAGCAATTGCCAGTACCCTTTTGCTCCAGCCGGGGAAGTAACGTTTTGCAATCCACTTTCGATTACTGCCAGATATTTAAAATCGTCGGGTATATTATTCTCCTTTAGGATTTCTTCTATCATAGGAAAAAACCTATGTGTTCTTTTTATAATCTGTATAGTATAAGAATGCCAATATGTATTTACTGTAAGTTCCTTATCCAGCGATTCTCTTACATAAAACAAGTCCAAAGGCACTTGTTCTCCTGCAAAAGTCAACGAATCGGGAATAGGCAAAGATACTATACGATAATACTGATCGTTAGTGCCTGGTAAGTTTTTATCATGTCTTTCCTTCCAAAAATCGATACCAATTACCAATGCTATAATAATAAATGACAATAATAAATATGAAAGAAATTTGTTCATCAGCAGTAACAGAATTTAGAATTGCGAAGATAGTTTACTTATTAAAAGTGAAGGCAGAATATGAGCGTTAAATTGTTATAAAAAGATTAAAATATTTAAAATGGGCTCACAAAATCTTTAAATAGAGGTCCTGTTTTGTCTTTCTCAGAAAGTATTGGATTTTCCACTTTCCAATCAATATGTAAATCCGGATCGCACCACAATATTGAACCTTCTGAATTTTTATTATAGACATTAGTACATTTATAAAAAAACACTGTATTATCTTCAAGAGTAACAAAACCATGTGCAAAGCCCGGCGGGACCCAGTACATCCATTTGTTATCCTGAGTTAGTTCCACAGATGCCCATTTTCCATATGTTGGAGAATTTTTTCTTATGTCGACGGCAACATCAAGTACCGAACCTTTCATCACCCTAACCAATTTTCCCTGAGCAAAAGGAGGTTTTTGAAAATGAAGCCCCCGTAAAACACCTTTTGAAGATTTGCTCTCGTTATCCTGAACAAAATTGTGATCTATTCCGTTCCTTAAAAAGTTCTCCTTATTGTAAGACTCGAAAAAATAACCCCTGTGATCCTCAAAAACAGTAGGCTTAACAATATACAAATCAGGAATTTTGGTCTTAATTACCTCCATATCTTCTACAATTATTATTAATTGGTAAAGATAAAAAATTAAAAGTAATTCCAGGCCCTTTGCCCTGTCAATACGTAAATTCGGAAAATAAATGTTTATTGATAGAGTTATCTCATTCCATACAAAATCAGAAATTCATGACCAGGATTACTAATAATTGTTAATTATTTATCACAAATTTAGGGTATAAATTATACTTAAGATTTTTTATGAAATAAAGGCATGCATATTTCGTTTTGTACTTCAACTTTTTATCTTAATTTTGCGCCATGTTTAGAAAAGTGACATTTATATTGTTATTTGCTGGTTTATTGACAGTTACCTTTAGTTGTAATGGATATCAGAAATTATTAAAAAGCAGCAATAACGAACTAAAATACGAAACTGCCATCGACCTTTATGAAAAAGGAAACTTCAATAAAGCACTGCAGTTTTTCGATATTTTAAGGGCCGTACATCGTGGAACTCCTAAAGGAGAACTGATTACATATTATACAGCTAATTGTTATTTTCAGTTAAAAGACTATAATATAGCCAGTTACTATTATAAACAATATACACAATTGTACCCCAGAGGAGAGCATGTTAAGGAAGCCGCTTTTACAAGTGCTTATTGTAATTATCTGGATTCACCGAGATCTTCATTAGACCAAACAAGTACTTATACCGCCTTAAAGGAGTTACAAAATTACATCGACATGTATCCTAACGACAGCAAAGTTGAAGAGGCAACTAAACTAATGGATGATCTTCGCGATAAATTAGAAGTGAAGGATTATAACATTGCCAAACTATATTATAATATGGATAGTTATCAGGCAGCAATAACATCCTTCGAAAACTTATTGGATGACTACCCTGATACTGATTATCAGGAAGAAATACTTTATTATATTACTAAAGCTTATTATAAATATGCTGAAAAAAGTATCTATACAAAGAAAAAGGACAGATATGAAAAAACAGTTGAGTCTTATAATAACTTATTACAACTTTATCCGGAGAGTAAATTTTTAAAAGAAGTTGGAAATATAAGCGATGACGCTAGAAAACAATTAAATTAATATATAAAATGGATTACAAAAAAGTTAAAACTGAAACTACTGCAGTTACCCGTACAAAGGACGACTTTTACGAGCAAACCGGTAATATTTATGAAACTATTGCTGTTTTGGCCAAAAGAGCTAACCAGATTGGTGGAGAACTAAAGCAGGAACTTGATCAAAAAACTGCTGAATTTGCCTCTACTAACGATAATCTGGAAGAGGTTTTTGAAAATCGCGAGCAAATTGAGATTGCAAAATTCTACGAAAAACTTCCAAAACCTACCTTGATTGCGGTTCATGAGTTTTTAAATGAGCAGATTTATATCAGAAATCCACATAAAACTATTTCAACAAATTTCTAATGTAAAAAATGCTGAAGGGTAAAAAAATATTAATTGGTATAACTGGCAGTATTGCTGCTTATAAAATACCATTTTTGATACGGCTACTAAAAAAAGGAGGTGCCGAGGTTCAAATTATTTTAAGCCCTTATGCTAAAGAATTTGTAACACCATTAACTCTTGCTACTTTAAGTGAGAATGCGGTTCTTCACGAGTTTCATAAACGTGATGATGGTAGTTGGTTCAGCCATGTTAATCTTGGGCTTTGGGCCGACTTATTTTTAGTTGCTCCGCTTACGGCAAATACTATGGCTAAAATGGCCTGTGGTATAGCCGACAATTTACTATTAACAACAGTATTGTCGGCAAGATGCCCCCTATTTTTTGCACCCGCCATGGATTTGGACATGTATAAACACCCAAATACACAGGAAAATATCAAAAAACTTCAATCTATTGGATATAAGTTAATTGAACCTGTTGAAGGAGAGTTGGCAAGTGGACTAGTCGGCTTTGGCCGCCTCGAAGAACCGGAGAAAATTTTTGAAGTAATAAAAGATTTCTTCGAAAAAAAAAAGCCTCTAAAAAATAAAAAGGCGCTTGTTAATGCAGGCCCAACATACGAACCTATTGATCCTGTGCGCTTTATAGGCAATCATAGTAGTGGTAAAATGGGTGTGGCTATAGCCGATGCACTAGCAGAGTTGGGTGCGGATGTGGAACTGGTTTTGGGACCTAGTAATGAGAAACCTAAAAACCAAGGAATTACCATACATAATATTAGAACGGCAGAAGAAATGTACGAGAAATGCATGAGCATCTTCCCATCTTCTGATATATGTGTACTCTCAGCTGCAGTTGCCGATTTTACTCCTGATAATATTTCCGATACCAAGATTAAAAAAGAAAGTGGTTTCTCTTCTATACAATTAAAACCAACTAAAGATATACTTGCAAGCTTGGGAAGTCAAAAGAAAAAGGGACAGATTTTAGTGGGTTTTGCTCTAGAAACAGATAATGAGCATGCAAATGCAGTAAAGAAACTAAAGTCAAAAAACCTTGATCTTATTGTATTAAATTCTTTGCAAGACAAAGGTGCCGGCTTTGGTCATTCTACCAATAAGATTAGCATAATAAACAATAAACAAAAAACTTTTGAGTTTCCATTAAAAGATAAATCTGAGGTTGCTGTCGACATAGTTAATACTATAGTAAACCAAACGATATTTCATAAGTAAAAAAATACAGCATGCGTAAGCGAATACTAGTTGCAATTCTTTCTATCATAATGACATTAAATGTGTCGGCTCAGGAATTCCTTTGCGATGTCAATGTACAACTACAAGGTATTCAGGGCGTTGACCAGTCTGTTTTTGATGCAATGCAGAAATCTGTTTTTGAATTCATGAATAATAGAAAATGGACAGGGTACAATTTCAAAATGGAGGAAAGAATAGAATGTACTATATTATTTACCATTACCAATGTTGTTGGAAGCGATGAGTTTTCAGGCAATTTAAATGTGGTTCTCCAGCGGCCAATATACAAAAGTGATTATGCTTCTCCTGTCTTAAACCTTGTTGATAAGGATATACATTTTAGATATGTTCCTTATCAAACTATGGAGTTTGTAGAAAATTCATACACCGACAATTTAACATCAATACTTGCATATTATGCTTATTTAATGCTGGGATTGGATTTTGATACTTTCTCTTTGTATGGAGGAGATCCTTTTTACGAAAAGGCACAATCTGTTGTTAACTCAGCACAAAATTCCAATGAAAAAGGATGGCAGGCATTTGAAGGTCCTAAAAACAGAAATCAGTTGCTGGCCGGACTTACAAACCAGTCGTATAATAATTTGAGAATGTTCCTTTACGAATATCACCGTAGAGGCTTAGACACCATGTCGGAAGATGTTGAAGGTGGCCGATCAATTATCGGAAAATCACTAAGACATTTTAAAGCGGTTAACGATAAGAGACCAGGACTTTATCCTCTTCAGGTATTTGTTGAATCCAAAAGAAATGAGCTAATAAATATTTTCAAAAACGCTACTCCTGCCGAAAAAACTGCAATGATTAACATTATGAAGGATGTTGATCCGGCAAATTCAAGCACCTATGAGAATGTAAATAAGTAGTTTTTAGAATTTATTAGCGAGGAAGCGATTTTACAATAAAACTACTGTGTAAAAGTGCGATAAATCGTTCACTATGATAAAATAAATTTAAAATTTTTGATGTTTATAAATATAACTTCTGTAATATTTGAAAATTGAATATTTGACAAATCTTATATTTTATGCTGAAAATATTTAATTTATAAAGAAATATTATCTTTAAATAATGTTTTGATTTTATCCTGACATTTTTTTACCTTACTTAGTGCTTTATTGAAATTTATTGTTTTATTTCGATAAAAAGAATGTTAATAAACATTCTAAAAATGTATCTATGACTTGGGTTCATAAAAATTCAGATTTCAAACTTGTTAATACGGTTTAGCATTTTATGGTAACAACTAAGGTAAAATTATTTATAGGGTTGATGGTTTTCATTACTCTATTATCAACACCTCTTAGTGTTGAAGCACAGGAGAATGTGTTGTACAGCACTATTGACAGAGCAAAAGAAATGCGTGATGCCGGTGATTATGAACAGGCAGCAGAAGTATTAAAAAAGTTAGACAATCAAAATCCAGGAAATATTTGGGTTCAGCGTTTGTATGCGGAAACATTAATATGGCTTAAAGACTACGAAGAAGCCACATTAGTTTACGAAAAAGCAATAAAAATGCATCCGGATGATATGGATGTAAAATATGAATTTGCCACGTTTTTATTCAATCTGGGGGAGTATGAAAGAGCACAGGAATTGCTTCTTATTTATACTCAGAAAAATACGAGAGTTGCTAAAGCCGAAAAACTTTTAGGTACGACCTATTATTATTTAGGTGATTTTCTCCCGGCAGTTGAACATTTGGAAAAATCGCTGGAGTTGAACCCCAACGACAAAAATACGCTCCAACTTCTTGATGAGGTTTCCCGGATTACAAAACCATGGATAGGTGTAGGTTTTGCATACAGAAATGATTCTCAAAACATAACACAACTTTTTCCTGCAATTGAAGGTGGCTTGTACAAATCATCATGGTTTAGTCCATCGTTTTATCTTAATGCGCAAAACTTCTCTGTGGACAGTACAGATAATAACCAGATAAATTTTGGGGTTCGAAATAGTTTTCTGTTTAGTAAAATTGGATTAAGCGCCAAGTTTGGAGTAGGTGTAAATTATGCATCAAGTATTGATTCTGTATATCTTCTTTGGGATTTGGCATTACAGCAGAGTTTGTCAGATAATTTAATTATTTCTGCAAAAGCAGAGCGCTCGGCATACACCTACACCATTAGCAGCGTTAAAAAGCCTATAAATAGCGATAAATATAATCTCTTTGTCGAATGGAAGAAACAAAAAAGTTTGTGGGTAAATATTGGTTATCTGGCAGAGGTTTTCCCCGATGCCAATAATATACAAACAGCCTATATTTGGGCTTTGAGTCCATCAATGTCATTTTCAATTTTTGAATTACGACTTGGTTATTCATTTAGTTATGCCAACTCCAAAGAGAGTAGGTATGTAACTGTAAAATCGAAGCAGGATATAATAAATGATTTTAGCGAAGATGAAGCAATTGAAGGAGTTTATAATCCATACTATACTCCAAATAAAGAGTTTACAAACTCAGTGCTTGGAAATCTTTTATTAAAACCAAACTCAAATTTAGATATTAGGTTGCATGCTACTGTAGGCATTTATTCAAGGACTATGAACCCTTACTTTTATCTTGACACCAACAATGCAGGTCAAACAATTATTAAACAGGATTTTTTTCAAGAATCATATACTCCTATGGACTTGGGAATAAAAATCAATTATGGTTTGTCAAATGCATTAGATTTGGTTATTTCATATAAATATTTCCAATCTTTCTATTTTAATAGTAATAATATTCAGTTAGGGTTAAAACTGCGCTTTAATAAATGAACACAAAACTAAGACATGATTTATGGGTTTTTAAGAAATCAAAGGCCCCCACAAGAACAGATCTGTTTGTCCTTTTAATATTGGCAATAGTTGGTTTAATTGGTATTTATAATTTAATTGAATGGTGGTTTCAGGCAGAACACATCAGTAATATCGCATTATTTGTAATCTTAAGTACCTTTTTCTGGTATGGTATTTTAAGAATAGTATTGATATGGATAAACTATCTTTGGATCAGCAGTCCAATAGAAACTCCTAAGCCTGAAGCAGGTTTAGATGTTGCCGTTTTTACAACTTCTGCTCCCGGAGAACCCATTTCAATGTTTAAAAATACCTTCAAAGCACTTCAAAATTTAAATTACCCACATACCACTTATTTGTTAGATAGTACCGGAGATATCGCATTTAAGGAACTTGCTGAAGAATATGGGGTAGTTTGGTTAGACCTGGCCAATTTACCCGGAGCAAAAGCCGGAAAAGTAAATAAAGCATTAGAACTTACCAAAGAAGAATTCATCCTTATTTTAGATCCTGATCATATTGTTTTCCCCAATTTTTTAGATGAAACCTTAGGTTTTTTTAAGGATGAAAAAGTGGGTTTTGTTCAGGTTAATCAAGGCTACTACAATCAGTATCGTTCGTTTGTTGCAAAAGGTGCAGCAGAACAAACCTATACTTTCTACGGACCTACTCAAATGGGATTATTTGGTTACAATGGAGCGGTAGCCATTGGTGCTAATTGCACCTTTCGTCGTAAGACCTTTGAAAGTATTGGAGGACATGCTCAGGGCTTAGCCGAAGATTTGCAGACTTCCATAAGAATTCATGCAAAAGGATGGAAATCGGTTTACAATCCGGTAATTGTTAGCAGAGGTTTAGTGCCCGAAGATTTTGCATCATTTAGTAAGCAGCAGTTAAAATGGTCACGAGGCGTTTTCGAATTATTATTTGATGAAATTCCATATGCCCTGAAAGATCTAAATTTTTGGCAAAAAGTTTCGTATTTGTCCATTGGAACTTATTATCTCTTTGGAGCGATAAATTCATTCTTTATCATTATTCCATTTTTTTATTTTTTCCTCAAAATTGTTCCGGCCAATATGGATATTATTGAATTTGTGGAATTAGGCTCGGTTATATTAATTGCGGCAACGGCAATTTACGCTTATGCCCAACGTTTTTTAACCGACAAAGAAACTGAAAGAGGATTTCACTGGCGAGGGATGATTTTAAAATATGCTACTATTCCTGCTTTTGTTTATGCCTTTGCTTTAACTTTATTGAAAAAAAGAATTCCATATATACCAACAGCAAAAACGGCAGTAAGAAATTTCATGAACCCTTTTGTATTACCTTTAATATTCTATGTTGTTTTGTTTCTATCTACTGTTGTTGGTGTGTATATTAACAGAAGGTATTTTGTTCCGGAAAGTGAATTATTATTTACTCAACAGCAAACCTGGGGCATGTTAGGATTTTCATTTATAGTTTTTATTCAGTCTGTTGGAGGACTGTGGGCTGCTTATTCAGCTGTTAAAATAAAACCTGAAGATGCATGGAGCAGAATTAATGTTAAAGAGGATAAAACAATTGAAGTTATTGATAAATAGAAAACTTGAGAAACCAGGTTTTTCTAAAAACTTAAAATATTAAAAAAATGAAGACATTATTATTAGCAGGTGGTTTTGGAACCAGATTTAGCGAAGAAACTGAACTAAAACCCAAACCAATGATAAATATAGGACCTAACCCTATCCTCTGGCATATTATGAAAATATATTCTCATTATGGCTTTAACGACTTTGTGGTTTTATTAGGTTATAAGGGATATGTAATAAAAGAATATTTTGTTAATTATTTTATGCATCAGAGTGATCTGGAAATAGATTTATCAACTAATAAAATAAAAATTTTAAATACCAAAACGGAACCTTGGAAAATAACACTTTTGGACACAGGGCTTGATACTATGACGGGAGGAAGAATCCTGCAAGCCAAAGATGTTGTAGGTGATGAAAGCTTCATGTTAACGTATGGTGATGGTGTTGGAAATGTGAACATTAAAGAGTTAGTAGATTATCATAAAAATCATGGAAAAGCTGTTACGATGACAACTGTTCAGCCTGAAGGTCGTTTTGGAGGTGTTTCATTCGACAAAAAAACCGGTTTAGTTGATGAGTTCATGGAAAAACCTGTTGGAGATGGAGGTTGGATTAATTCTGGGTTTTTTGTGTGCGAACCAAAAGCATTTGATTATATAAAAGATGGTAAGAGTACTATTTGGGAAAGAGAACCTTTAGAAAACCTAGCTGAAGATGGAGAGCTTTTTTCTTATAAACATCATGGTTTTTGGAAGCCAATGGATACTCAAAGAGATAATAAGCAACTTAATGATATGTGGTATCAAAATAAGGCATTATGGAAAACTTGGTAGACTTTAAGGAATTGTTCGGTGGTGTTTATAAAAACAAAAATGTCCTTATTACCGGGCATACCGGATTTAAAGGTTCATGGTTAGCACTTTGGTTAAATAAAATGGGAGCCAATGTTTTTGGCTTTGCATTAAAAAACGAGGATTCACCAAATCATATCGATTTATTGAACATCCCAATTAAACAAAAATATGGCGATATTAGGGTATTGGGAGAACTGCAGAATTATCTAAAGGAAATTCAGCCCGACATAGTATTTCACCTGGCTGCTCAGGCTTTAGTTAAGAAATCGTATTTAGATCCCATTGAAACATACTCAACCAATGTAATGGGAACTCTTAATGTGTTCGAGGCTTGCAAAAAAACACCATCAGTAAAAGCAATTGTAAATGTTACCAGTGATAAGTGTTATGAAAATCAGGAATGGCATTGGGGATACAGAGAAAATGAACCTATGGGTGGTTTCGACCCCTACAGTGCCTCAAAAGCCTGTTCTGAAATATTGACTTCTTCCTACAGAAATTCTTATTTTAATATTGATAATTATAAATCAACACATGAGGTTTTAGTAGCAAGTGGAAGAGCCGGTAACGTTATTGGAGGTGGTGATTGGGCTGCCGACAGATTAATTCCTGATATTGTTAAAGCAACATCCCGTAATGAGGTGGTAAAAATCAGAAACCCTAAAGCTACTCGTCCGTGGCAACATGTTTTGGAGCCTTTGAGCGGGTATCTTACGCTAGGGTGGAAACTTTTAAATCAAAATAAGGACTATGCTGAAGCATGGAATTTTGGACCTGATATGCAGAGCAATTTACCCGTTAATGAGATTGCAGAATTATCGAAAAAACAATGGAACGATATTCAAATTGAATTCAGTAAAGACCCAAATGACCAACATGAAGCACATTTACTCATGCTGGAATGTTCGAAGGCAAATAAGTTACTAAAGTGGAAACCTGTTTGGGGAATTGACAGAACTTTGGAAAAAACCATCGGATGGTATAGGGATTATTATAATTCCGGAAAAGTTGAAACAGAAAAAGATATTGCAGATTATGTTAAAGATGCATTCAAATCAAACATTTCATGGGCAACACATTAAAAAATAAAAAAATATTAGTAACTGGTGGAAAAGGGTATTTAGGTTCTTTCCTGGTAGAATCTCTTAGGGAGAAAGGTGCTGATATTTATATTATTTCTATTGAAGCAGAAAACAGTGATCACAATTTTCCAATTGATATTACTAATTTTGATGCTTTGGATGCTGTAATTAAAAAAATACAACCAGATATAGTTTACCATTTGGCAGCAAGCATCAGCAGGAATAGAGATTTTGGGATTTTCGATAATATGCTGAAAGTAAATGTTAACGGGACATTCAACCTTTTGAAATCATTATTGGGAACAAATTGTCAGCAGTTTATTTTTACTTCTTCAAGTGAAATTTATGGCAATAACGTATCTCCTTTCCATGAAGATCTTGTGCCGATGCCGGTTTCACCATATTCGGCTACCAAAGTTATGGCCGAAAACTTAATTAAGACATTTAGCCAGCAGTACAATAAAAACTATACTATTTTAAGACTTTTCAATTTCTTTGGCGAAAATATGTCAGATGACTTTTTTATCTCTCAAATGGTAAACTCGTTAAAAAAAGGTCAGGATTTTTTAATGACAAAAGGAGAACAAACCAGAGATTTTCTTTATGTAAAAGATGTCGTATCAGCCTTAACAATTGTTGCAGAAAATACTAACGCATATAATGATACTTTTAATGTTTGTAGTGGAAAAGGAACTTCCCTGTCCTCTTTAGCATCTGTTGTTAATAAGCAGGTTAAAACAAGGGCCACTGTAAAACTTGGTGCGCTTCCATATCGTGAAAATGAGGTTTGGGAGATGATAGGTAGTTCAGTTAAAATAAAAGAAAAACTCGGGTTTATTCCTGAGCATACTCTGAGTGAAGGATTGGAAAGATTGATTAATAGTAAGTAATAAACCTATTTTTAAATGGATAAATTATTGAATAAAATACCACGTATTGTTTATGTCATTCTAGCTTTAGTTTTTGGTTTTTTAATTGTGATGGTTCTTTCAACTATAAGTAAAGATTCTTCAGGACCCATCGGGACTCTATTAAATAAAACAGAAGCTTTGATTATTGATGTGGAAGAAAGTTTTATTTTGCAAGAACGGGAACATAAGAGATCTGATAAACTCAAGTGGTTTACATCCATAAGAGATGATAAATCAAAATTGATAAACTCAAAAATCATTCTGCTTGGTGCTTCTGATAATACTCAGATTGATTCCTACGAAAGGATAATTGATTTGGAAGATAGTTTGCATTTAACTTTTCCAATTATTCATATTTACAAAGCCTGGGGTGAAAAGAGACAGCATCAATTCCCCAAGACGGAAGCCGAGACTATTTATGAACTGGGGTCTATTCCAATGGTTACATGGGAGCCCTGGCTCAGTATTTTTTCCGTTGAAAACTTTCCAAACATTGAACCTTCTATTGAAAAACGCAATAAAGGATCCATGGCATCAATTGCCCGGGGAGATTATGATAGTTATATTATTAAATGGGCATTGGAGGCAAAAGAATTTGCACATCCTATTTACCTAAGATTCGGGCATGAAATGAACGATCCTTATCATTATCCGTGGGGGCCGCAAAATAATTTAGCGCAAGATTATGTAAAAGCATATCAGCATGTTTTTGAAATATTTGAAAACAATCAGGTTGAAAATATAATCTGGCTATGGAATCCGCACCTCTCTTACAACTTTGAAGATTATTATCCGGGCGATAAATATGTGGATGTAATTTCATTCGGGGTACTGAATTTCGGAACTGCTCTTGTCTGGAGTAAATGGTGGAGTTTTACAGAATTATTATCCAACAGTTATGATGTTCTTCTTAAGTTAAACAAACCAATGATGATATCAGAGTTTGGCTCATTAAGTGTTGGTGGAGATAGATCGGAATGGTTTAAGGATGCTCTAATTGAAATTGCTAAAGATTATCCGGCTATAAATTCAATTATTTTCTTTCATTATTCAAATGAAAACAGTACTGACAAAGCCCTTGATTGGTACATCGTTGAAGATATGAAGGTTACAGACGAACTAATCCGTCAAATGAAAAAATGGCCAGACTCTATTAAACCACCAAAACAACCTTAGATAATAGGTTGTTTTATGCTAATTAAAAATTTTTGGATAATTAATAAAAACGCTAAACCAGATTTAGGGAAGTTCAAAAACTCATTACTCATAACTGAATTTAAGAAATCGCCTACTTAACTTTTAAGTCGAGCATTTTTTCATTTTCAATAAAGGCTTCAAAATGATCATCAATTTTTATTGGGCCCACTCCCACTGGTGTTCCGGTAAAAATCAAATCCCCAAGTTTTAGGGTAATAAATTGTGATAAGTAGGAAATAATATGATTAAAATTAAAAATCATATCAGACGAATTTCCGGCTTGCCTTTGCTCACCATTAACTTTTAAGGAGAAATTGATATTATTTAAGTCCTCAAATTCTGATATTTTTTTAAAAGATCCCACAGGCGCTGAATTATCAAAGGCTTTTGCAATTTCCCAGGGAAGCCCCTTTTTTTTGCATTCACTCTGCAGGTCTCTTGCAGTTAGGTCGAGGCCAATGCCTATTTCGTCATAATATTTATTAGCAAATCTCTCTTCGATATGTCTCCCGTTTTTTGAGATTTTTATTACCAGTTCTGTTTCATAATGGATATCCTTACTAAACTCGGGATAGAAAAAAGGATTATGCTTTTGAATTAGCGCTGTATCCGGTTTCATAAAAAATACCGGCACCTTTGGTACAGGGTTATTTAATTCTTTGGCGTGATCGATATAATTTCTGCCAATACAAATAATTTTCATCTGTTTAAAATTTTATAATTATATACTAATGAGGCAATTACAAAATTTTAAAACAGACGCAACCGCTTCACTTTCATAATATTTATTTATAATGTACCCATTTTCAATTTAATGCGTGTAATTATTTTTTTGGTATAAAGAGGGAAATCGGCATTCATCATCCATGAGTAGTAGGAAGGCTCATTTAGAAATACTTCCTTTAATGTTTTACCTTTATGCTTTCCAAAGTTTAAAGTCTCTTCATTATTTTCGTTATATACTATTTGTCCCATCAGGTCAACATTCCTGTGATGAGATGAAAATTCAGCCAAAGCTGCAATATCATTCTTAACAGGCACATAAGTTTTTCCTGATTTGTCAGTATATTCGGCATCATCATATTTCTCTATCTGAGCTTTTAGCACCTCGTAGGTTGCCATAACATCTGCCTCAGCTGAATGCGCATCTTCAAGAGATTTTCCAAGGAAAAATTTAACTGCCGCACTTAATGTCCTTTGTTCCATTTTCATGAAAATATTCTGAACATCAACAAGTTTACGGTTGGTTACATCAAAATCAACCTCTGCACGTAGAAATTCTTCTACCAGCATCGGAATATCAAATTTCAAAGAATTATACCCGGCCAAATCGCAATTTGCAAGAAAATCATCTACCTCTTTTGCTATTTGTTTAAACATGGGTTTATCTTTTACATCATCATAGGTAAAACCATGTATGGAAGATGCTTCTTCAGATATAGGATATCCCGGATTTACCACCCAGGTTTTAGAAGTAGTTGTATTATTAGTATCAATTTTCAATATGCTTAATTCGATAATTCTATCTTTAGCAACATTAAGTCCTGTACTTTCGATATCGAAGAAAGCAATTGGTTTTTTCAGGTTTAATTCCATGACATTATATTACAGTGTTTAAATCAAAATTTTCAAGCAATTGTTTTACTCTTCTCAAAAACATTCCGCCAAGTGCGCCGTCAACAATTCTATGATCGTAGGCCATCGACAATATCATTATATGTCGGATACCAATAACATCTCCACCTTCGGTTTCGATTACAACAGGTTTTTTACGAATAGCACCAACGCCCAAAATTGCTACCTGTGGTTGATTTATTATTGGTGTTCCACTCAAACTGTCGAAGGATCCGAAATTAGTAATAGTAAATGTACCACCCTGTATTTCATCGGGTTGCAACTTATTTTCTCTCGACCTTTTAGCAAGATCATTAACAATTTTTGCTGTTCCAAGTATATTTTTCTGATCAGCATCCTTAATTACAGGAACTATCAAATTGCCGTTGGGAAGAGCAGCAGCCATACCCACATTAATGCGTTTACGCAGAATAACTTTGTAACCATCAAGAGATGCATTTACCTGAGGATACTCCATCAAAGCCTGGGCAACTGCATTTATAAATACAGGAGTAAAAGTTATTTTCTCTCCTTCGCGTTTCAATACTGCTTCTTTTATTTTATTTCGCCAGTTTACAATATTAGTAACATCAACATCAATAAAAGAAGTTACATGAGGTGAAACATGTGACGACATTACCATATGATCAGCTATAAGGCGTCGCATTCTGTCCATTTCAACAACTTCATCTCCTTCATTTATACTAACAGGAGGTGCTTGTATACTTTTTACAGTTTTATCAGCAGAACTACTTGCGGCCTGAGTTTTTCTATTTCCTCTGTTTTTTATGTATTCTAATAGATCATTTTTAACTAAGCGATTATCTTTTCCACTTCCTTTAATACTTTCCAACTCTTCGAGGCTAATACCTTCTTCTTTGGCAATACTCTTCACCAAAGGTGATAAAAACCTTTTGCTGGAACTAAAAACAGGCTTTGCAGGCTCTTCCTTTACATTACTCTTCTTTTCGTTACTCTCGGTTGGCTTATCATTTTTATCTACGACTTCCTCACCAATATCATCTGAACTTTCTTCGCTTTCACCATCAGTTTCGATAATCGCAATCACTTCTCCAACGGGAGCAACATCACCTTCTTCAAATAAAGTTTTTACTAAAACACCATCAATGGGGCTGGGCACTTCAGAGTCAACTTTATCCGTTGCTACTTCTACAATTGCATCATCTTCACTAAGAGTATCTCCTACTTCTTTGAGCCATTTATTAATCGTTGCTTCTATAATTCCTTCTCCCATTTTTGGAAGAACGAGTTCGTATTTTGCCATTTGTCCAGTATTTTTTTGAGGCTGTAAAATTACTTAATATTTTGTATTGGTAAATGCATTTAATTTTTACTTTTGTTAATTCAACACTAAATGAAAAAATAACCGAATGAAAGAGTTAGGCAATATAGATAGAAAAAATCATGTTTATTCAAGAGTAATAAAGACAAATTACAGAACATATTTCCTTGATGTAAGAGTAACAAAGCGTGGACAAAATTATCTTACTCTTACTGAAAGTAAGAAGAAATTCGACCAAAACAGCGGTAAAATGACCTATGAAAAACACAAGGTTTTTTTATACAAAGAGGATTTTGATGAATTTGCAGAAGCATTTGCTGATGTTGTGAAATATGCCAAAGAAAATGAGCATGAACACGAAGAATATCAAGAGCAAATTTCTGAAGATAGTACTGAGACTACCCCCATTGAAAAATCTTCTGGTATTGATATAAACTTTGAAGATTTAGGGAAAGAATAACAGATTTACTGGGCAACAATTCAGGAGTTTGTTTTCACATCCCCACAAAAAAAATATTAAAATAAGCAGGTCAAACAAACGTATTTTACACGTAATCAAGTAAAGTGCGTGTTAATAACTTAAACTTTTTAGAAAAATACATTGACGATGAAAATTGTATTTTTGTAGAAAGTCATTTATAATCTATAAATTTATGGGAAAAACAATTGCAGTTACAAACCAAAAAGGAGGTGTAGGGAAAACTACTACAGCAATAAATCTGGCTGCAAGTTTAGCCGTGCTTGAATATAAAACATTAATACTCGATGCCGATCCACAGGCAAATGCAACATCAGGCATAGGTTTTAATCCCAAAAATATTAAGTCGAGCATATACGAATGTATTATCGACGATATGGATCCGGAAAAAGTTATACTTACTACCGACACTCCTAATTTGGATTTGATGCCCGCACATATCGATTTAGTTGGAGCAGAAATAGAAATGATTAACAGACCCAATCGAGAAAAAATGATGAGTAAGGTAATAGATAAAATTCGTGATAAATACGACTTTATCATAATCGACTGCTCACCATCACTTGGACTTATTACTGTTAACGCATTGAGTACCGCCGACTCAGTTATCATTCCTGTACAATGCGAGTATTTTGCTCTTGAGGGACTTGGTAAACTACTAAATACCATTAAAATAGTTCAAAGTCGTTTAAATACAAATCTGGATATTGAAGGCATACTCCTAACAATGTACGACAGCCGTTTAAGGCTTTCGAAGCAGGTTACCGAGGAGGTAAAAACTCATTTCCAGCAAATGGTTTTCAATACTATTATCAATAGAAATACTAAACTGGGAGAAGCTCCGAGTTTTGGTAATTCCATAATTATGTATGATGCACAGAGTACCGGAGCAATAAATTATCTTAACTTAGCACGTGAGATATTGCAGAAAAACGATATGACAAACATTAAAAATTCGGAAAAAATCATAGATACAACTGATGAGTAATACTAAAGGAAAGAAAAAAGCATTGGGACGAGGGCTTGACGCCATACTTCAAAGTCCGGAAACAGACATAACTGCCGTCGACATATCAGGTAATTATGTTGCAGGAGCTATTGCCGAACTCGACATTGATAAAATAGAGGCTAATCCTTTTCAACCCCGTACCGATTTCGACGAACAAAATCTTAAAGAACTTGCTGACTCAATTTCTGCCCAGGGTGTTATTCAGCCTGTAACCGTAAGAAAACTAGGATTTGAAAAATACCAACTCATTGCAGGAGAACGCCGTTTACGCGCATCTCAACTTGCAGGATTACACCGCATTCCCGCTTATATTCGTGTAGCAAACGATGAGCAGATGTTGGAAATGGCTCTCATAGAAAATATCCACCGTCATGACTTAAACTCCATAGAGGTTGCTATTAGTTATGCCCGTCTTATTGAAGAATGCAAACTTACACAGGAAAAACTCAGTGAAAAAATCGGGAAAAACAGATCTACAATCAGCAACTTCCTTCGCCTATTAAAACTTCCTCCGGAAATACAAATAGCAATTAGAGATGATGTTATTAGTATGGGACATGCCAGAGCTCTGATAACAATTAAGGATGAAGAAACACAAATTAAGTTACTAAAGAAGATAATTACCGAGGGATTAAATGTACGACAAGTAGAAGCCCTTGTTAGAGATTTGTATACATCTGATACATCTGACAAAAAAAATACCGCTAAAAGTAGTTTGCCGGAAAAATATAAGAAAACACCGGCCGAACTTAGCTTAATGTTCAATAGTAAAGTGAGTCTGAAAAGAAACAATAAAGGCAAAGGTTCTATCGTTATTGGATTCAATAGTGATGAAGATTTAGATAGAATTTTAAACTTAATTAAATAATAAATCGTGATACGGTATTTTATACCAAAAGTCCTTATTATCATTTTAACAATCATCTTTTTTTCAAGTGTTGAAGCCAATGCTCAAAAAAAAGACACAAATGTTAAAACCGAAAAGGTAATGCACTCCCCCAAAAAGGCCACATATCTGGCATTAGTCCCGGGCTTAGGACAGATTTATAATCGAAAATACTGGAAATTACCCATTGTTTATGCAGGTTTTGGAGTTACCGGATACCTAGGAATAAGCAACAGAACAGAATATAAAAAATTTAATGAAGCATATACCTGCCTGATAAACGAAGGCGATGACTGCACCAATAAACTGTCCGAGTTATACAGCGAAGATGAATTAGTTTACTATCGTGATTCCTATAGAAGGAATATGGAACTTTCTTTTATTATTATGGGAGCCTGGTATATACTTCAAATTTTGGACGCTTCCGTCGATGCTCACCTTTATTATTGGGAAGTTAATGACGATTTAAGTGTTGACATCCAGCCTATTGTACAACCAAATATCCCACTCAATATAAATTCTTCTTTCGACAAACCTTATACAGGCATCAAGGTAAGTTTTAAATTTTAATCATATGAAGATAGTTATTTCAGGCTATGGCCGGATGGGTCATGAAGTGGAAAAAGTTGCAAATGCACATAATCATGAAGTTATTGCTTCACTGGATGAGGAATCAGACTGGTTACAAAAAAAAGATATCATTAAAACAGCAGATGTAATAGTCGATTTCAGTCTTCCTGAAACGGCACTTGATGTATTTGAAAGATCTTTCAAATTGGGAGTTCCAATTGTTACAGGTACAACCGGATGGTATGATGAAATGGAAAAAGTAAAATCACTATGTAATAAAAACGAGGCCACCTTTTTCTTTTCTCCTAATTTCAGTATCGGAATGAACATCTTTTTCCATGCCAATAAACTCGTGGCAAAATTATCTGCGGCGAGCAATGTATATAAAGCAAGCATGGAAGAAACCCATCACATTCATAAACTGGATGCTCCCAGTGGAACGGCAATAAAAATTGCCGACGATATAATTGACGAATTTCCCTCTTTAACAGAGTGGAAGAATGATTTGGAAGCAGAAGAAAATCAATTACCTATTATTTCATATCGAGAAGGCGAAGTTATTGGTGATCATACAGTTAAATACGAATCAGAAGTAGATATTTTGGAGATTTCTCATCATGCAAAAAGCAGAAAAGGTTTCGCTCTTGGGGCTGTTATGGCAGCCGAATTTATAATTGGAAAAAAAGGATTTTACAGTATGAATGATTTGATGGCCGAACTTCAAAAGAAGGTAAAATAACAAACTTACTCTTTGCGCTTCTTTTTATTTTTTCTATTAACCATAGTCTTCCCTATAGGAGATATTGTATTCACCAATCCTGACTGTACTGATTTCCAAAGCAAATTTCCAAACCCCTTATAACTAACTCTTTCGAACTCTATTTTTGCAGTTTTTACTCTTCCTCTTTTGGATGGATTAGAACTTGGCAATACCAAATTGGCCAACCACGACAATGTTTTATCAGTTTCATGATCACTAAGTTTGGTTACCTCAGCCTCCAGATTATCGTAAAGCATCAGCAATTGTCCTTCTGATCGTTTTGGACTGGCCTTCACAGAAAATGTTAATTGTGTTAAATCTCCGTTTTTAAACTTGATACCTGTGGCAGGATATAGCGCCTTATTGAAAGGCACAAGATTACATGTACCTAAACCACCCGAAAAATAGAAAGTATCCACTGAACTATTATATGGCATCATTATTTGAAGGTTCATTGCAGCTATGCCATTTAGTTTTGCATTTACATCTATCCATAGTTTTTTATCAGATGAAATACTATCTTCCAAAGATGTAACACCCTGAATATCTGCATTAAGATCCGTCATATCAACAAATACAGCCATTGTTGATTTTGGAGATAATTCGGAATAACTGAAATATCCATCCTTTATATATATTTTATCAATATTAATATCCTCCTTTAGTTGTTTTAAGATTTGCTGAGGAAATAATGGGTTTCTATCATAGTCGGGTGGATTGTTTTTATCTTTAAATATCTTAATTTTTGGAGACTCAAAAACCATTTCATCCAAATCAAAAAGTCCCTCATTTAAAAATTTTCCCAATTTAACCCCTACCATATTCAAAGATGTTGCCTCAATATCTAAAACCTCTTTATCGAACTTATAGGATGCAGCCAACTTCTTCATTTCCACTTTTGGTTTATAAGTAAAATTCCTTAATTCGATACTACTATCAGCATTTGAATAAAGAAAACTACTAAAAGAAATGAGGTATCTTTCATTTCTTAAATCAATATTCTGGTTCGACATTATAATTTGCAGGTTTTTAGTGTCGAATTTGGAATACTCATCACCCTCATTTTTTTGGGCTACCTCAATGCCTTCTATATCTATATGTTCACTGTTATATTTAAAAACAGTATCCTTCCTGTCAATATTAATCACATTCAGTTTAAAGTTATTCAAGTCGATGGTTCCTAACTTTCCATTTTTAAGCATTGGTATATTTATGGAGTCGGAAATAGTTAAACTTTTTTCTTGCTGTATGTTTTTATCCTCTATATAATTTTTTGTCTGCCTGATAAGTAAAGATGCATCACTTATCAATATTTTTTTTATCTCTATTTCCTTATGAAACAACAATTTAACAATACTGTACCCTTTAACTCGAATATCAGATATAAAAAATTCTTTTTGAGAAGGTTTATTAAATTTTCCAGTGTTAAAAAGGATTACTGAAGCAGAGTCAGGCCTTATTTCAACGTCTTTAAATATTAAGGTTGAAGAAAAAACATTAATCTTTAGCTTTCCAATATCGATAAATATACCCGAACTTTTGTTAATGGTATCTAACTTATTATCAAGCGTTTTAGTTGCAATTGAGGATAGAATAAAGTTTAAACTTAGTCCGAGTACTATTAAAGTTATTATAGTTATTGAAAGAAATATTATTAAGCGCTTTCGGAATGATGACATTTATTTTTTCTGTAAATATAACAGAAAATTTCAATTACCGTTTTTATATACGCATAACAAACAATCACACAACTGCTTTCCTCCAGTTGCCGAATCTGAGATATAAAAACGACATTAAACTCATTAGTGTACCATAAACAATTTCTGAAGTCCAGGCAATGCTTATATCTACTTTGAACACATTAATTAAAACATAGGTATATATCAGATATAAACTTAGTACAATAATTTCAAGACCGAATGAAACATCTGTTCTGCCGGTTCCTGAAATTCCGTTAAACAAAACAAAACCAATGGAGAGCATTATTGCACCCAGACTCACTATTTTCAAAACAGGTATTCCTAGATTAATAATTTCTCTGTCGTTTGTATAAACCTCCATAATAATATCCGGGAATAATATTCCCAAGCCAACAATAATCACTACACCTCCCAGGCATAGTAATACTATTTTTCCAATGAGGGTCATAACCAAATCCTGGCGTTTTAGTCCCAGCAAATAACTAACCAGAGTACTGGTGGCAGTGGCAAATCCCCATACGGGTATCATAAGTATTACATAAACACTCCTTATTATATTCGAAACTGCCAGGGCCATCTCCCCAAGTTTTTCTATAAACAAGAAGAAAACAAACCAAACAGAAAGGGAAATAAATTGCTGCATCATTATAGGTATCGCAAGTTTTAGTATCCTCAGTAGTTTTTGAGTATTAGGCTTGATAAATTTAAACAGCGAGTAATCAGAGTACCTTACCGTTACTTGCGTATAAATAATAAAAAACAGCAAAGCCGAAACCTCCGCAATTACCGAAGCAAGAGCAGCACCAGCCACACCCATTTCAGGGAAGCCAAATTCTCCAAAAATTAAAATATAATCCAGGATAATATTAGTTATTGCCATTACCACTGTGGTATAGGTAATTACCTTTGTTTTTGTAAGTCCAACATAAAAAGCCCGGAAAACCATATTTCCAAAAGCAAAGAAAATTCCCACAGCCCTTATCTTCATATAAACTGTAGTCTCTTGAAAAATTGCCTTTGAACTTATGCTGTATTCAAGTATATCGAGAGAAATATATCGAAGTAGTATGTATGATAATACGGCAAGAAACCCTAAAAAATATACCGAATGGTCTATAACTGAGCCAATATCCTTGAGTTTATTTTCTCCGAATCTTCTTGCAATAATTATCTGAGCCCCGGTACTAAAGCCAAGTCCAAGCATAATAACAGCCAAATAGAACAATCCTCCCAATGCACTGGCGCCCAGAGCTATTTCGCCAACCCTGCCTAGAAATGCAGTATCGGTAAAATTTATAAGGTTCTGTGCAATACTTCCCAAAATAATGGGATAGGCAATTTGCCAAATTCTGCTGTATTTAATATTGACTTCCTGCATACGAGGCGGCAAATTTAGGAAAAAGGTTTTATAAAGTGCCTAGAGTTACAAATGCTCTTAAGTGCCTAGATTTAAAAAGGCTAAAGGGCTAAAGGCTAAAGTTAAACCTGTTCAAATTATCAATTATCAATTTTCCATTATTCATTAATTAAATCAATACTTTTGCAATAATATTTATAATAAATATGCAGAAGAAGTATATAAACTTATCGCTTAAGCTTAAACTGTTTTATCCGGTGTTAATTGCACTTTCAGTTGCTATTACAGTTTTTGCCATTTTAATAATAGGAGTTTCCCGAAATTCCATATACAAAGTGGCAGAAAACGACATGCAGTTGCAAGTAAAAACTATTAAAAAGATGTTTGAGCGTGAACGACAACTTAAATTAAAGAAAGTTGAAACTGATTTAAAAGTTGCAAATCACCTGTTTTATGAAAAAAAGTTTGAAATTTCCGATAAGAAGATTGAAATAGTTGCAACCAACCAGTTTTCACTGGAAAAATACAATACCAGCGTCAAAAGATTTATACTTAATGGAAAACAAATTTACCTTTCAAATGACTTTCCAAATCAGTCCTTTAAATTGTTCGGTGGAACCACAACTATCTTCCAAAAAATTGATAGTGGATATTTAAGAATTTCCACCAATGTTTTGAAAGACGATGGTAGTGTTGCCGTTGGAACCTATATTCCAAACTCATCAATAGTTGCTAAAACCATAAATAATAACGAAACCTATTACGGCAGAGCCTTCGTGGTAAACGACTGGTACATTACGGCTTATGAGCCTATTATTTATAAAAATGAATTAGTAGGTGCATTGTATGTGGGAGGTAAAGAAAAAGATATTGAGAAACTAGAAAAAGTTCTGGAATCTCTTAAACTTGCAAAAACAGGCTTTCCTTTTGTTTTCGATTCGGAGTTTAATTTGATAATGCAACCCAGGCAAAATATAAACTTAATTAAGGATACAAGTTTGATGAATAAAATAGCAGTACAAAAGCAATTCAATGGTGTATTCTTCAGTGAGGAGAATAATACTGAATACATCATTGCTTCTGACTACTATGAAGAATTTGATATTTATATTGCGACTGCCGTTCCTAGTAAAGAATTGACTCATACTTCTGTTAAAACAATTATAATCAACACTATAATTATCGGGTTTATTCTTTTGGCTCTGATAACTATTTTAATACTATCAACTACTTCCAGAAGAGTTTATCGATTACTAAACGCAATTAAACTTAGCAATGTAAAATTAAAATCCACAAAGGAAGCTTTGAAACAAAGTGAAGAGAATTTCGAAACTATTTTTCAAAGTAGTAGTGATGAGATTTTTGTTTCCGATATGCAAGCCAATATTATTGAAGCAAATAATCAGGCGACCGAATTATTGGGCTATACACATGAGGAACTTTTACAAATGAATTTTCTGGACTTAAAACCTCTCAAACAAGCGGAACAATTCCTGTTAAACAGGGAAACCATTATGACTAAAGGAAGCCATATGTTTGATTCAGAATATATTACAAAGTCCGGAGAAATAGTCCCTGTGGAAATTAATTCGAGAGTAATTGAGTTTAATGGTGAGCGGGTAATTTTAAGCATTTCCCGAAATCTTCTCAAAAGAAAAGAGATGGAGAGAAAGGTACTAAGTGCGGTAATTCAAACAGAAGAAAAGGAAAGAGAAAGATTTTCAAAAGATATGCACGATGGTATTGGCCCTCTACTATCCACTGTTAAACTTTATGTAAATGAATTGGGGACTTCTGATATTGGAGAAACTGAAAAAGTTGAATTTGTAAATCAGGTAAATAAAATGCTTGATGATGCTGTTGCCAGTATCAGGGAAATTTCTAATAACTTAATGCCAAGAGCCATTCATGAATACGGTATAATAAAAGCACTGGATGCATTTTGTAAAAAGGTAAACCAAACAGGTAAAATTCATGTTGAGTTCGACTCGGTGGGAATTGAGGCTACCCTGGATAAAAATGTGCAACTTATTCTATTTAGGGTAATTAGCGAACTCCTTACCAATACTATCAAACATGCCAGGGCCGAAAATGCCCATGTAAAACTCCATAAATCCGACGATAGTATCTCTTTAATTTTTACTGACGATGGAATTGGCTTCAATAGCAAAGATGTTATGGAAAATAAAAATACTGGTATAGGCCTTAAAAGTATTGTGAGTAGAATAAAGTCGATAAACGGTAGTATTGAGATAATTAGCAAGGAAGGTGAAGGCTTCAAAATTATCATTGAAATTTAATTAAAAATCTTTGTTAATTTATTAACAGAATCATTTTCTTTTACTATTTTTGCTGTCGAAATGGACAGGATAATAAAGATAGTAATTGTTGACGATCACGAAATATTTCGTAGTGGCCTAAAAATGGTTTTGGGCAAACTCAACTACATAAAAGTTGTCGGAGAAGCATCCAATGGTCAGGAGTTTCTTGATTTATTGAGAATTACTCCCGTAGACATTGTTTTAATGGACATTGAAATGCCTATAATGAATGGCATAGATGCAACTCAAATTGCCCTTAAGGAGAAACCCGATTTAAAGATAATTTCACTTACCATGTTTACCGAAGACGACTATATTCAAAGCATGATGGATGCCGGCGTAAAAGGATTTCTGGTAAAAAACATAAATAAAGACACCCTCGACAAGGCCATCAGTACCGTGGCTGGTGGTGGCAGCTATTATTCTGAAGAATTGTTTAATTTCTTTACTAGAAAAATCAACCCCGCGGAAGAAAAAAAACATTGCCCGGAAGTTCAGTTTACAGCAAGAGAAAAAGAAATCCTTCAATTACTTTCTGAAGGCCTAAGCAATAAAGAAATCGCTGATGTTCTTTACGTAAGTGAACGCACCGTTGTGGGCCACAAATCAAATATGCTGGCTAAAACAGGCTGTAAATCTGCTATCAGCCTTTTGGCTTACGCCTTGCGTAATAAACTTATTATCATATAATTGAATAATAGTGATTAGTCACTAGTCATTCATCATTAGTCATTGGCTTGCTTGCCAGAACAAAGTGTAGGCATGGTTATTAGTCATTTATTGGTAAAAATAAAACTCTACTATTCACTTTTCATTTTTAATTTTTAAAATACAACCCAAAAACTCATAACTCACAATTCAAAATTCATAACTTAAAATCCTATTGCGTAAAAGTACTGGTTCAACCCAAAAATAAAAGGTAATTAGGCGCAAGTAAAAAGGTAGTATGCTACCTAGTCCATTCTTCAAACTCAAAATACTTTTACAGCATAAAAAATTAAAATTCAAAAAAATGGAAAATAATAAGAAAATTGTAATTGTAGATGACGATATCGACATTATAAATGTAGTAGAATCAGTACTAACAGCAAAAGGTTTTACAGTTTTATCAGCCAATGATAAAAAAGAAGGATTGGCATTAATTAAAAAGGAAAAACCTGATTTGGCCATTCTTGATGTGATGATGACAACTCAGTTTGAAGGATTTGAATTGGCGAATGAATTAACCAATGACGATATTTTAAAGGACATGCCCATAATCATTCAAACTTCCATAGATGTTTTAACTACTACCAAAGCTAGTGTGCAGGCAATGGCTCGTGAGTTCCGTCAAAAGCCAGAATATTCCGACCTGAGAGTGATATTGGTAAAAGACCTTGTAACAGGAAATGCTGGTGTTGATTATCTCAATGAACAAAATGAAAATGTATGGTTTCCGGTAAGTGCTTTTGTAAGAAAACCTGTGGATGCCAATATTCTTATTCCAGAAATAGCGCGACTTCTAAACAAATAACAAAACATCCATATTATGGAAAAACTCACAGAAATTTTCAATGATTATAGTGATTCAAGCAGAGATAGTTTGATTCCAATTTTACAGGATATCCAAACTCAGGAGGGCTATTTATCCAAAGAATCTATAGTAGAGGTCGGCTCACATTTAAATATGCCTTCAAGCAAGATTTATGGAGTTGCAACATTCTACAACCAATTTAAATTTCAGCCCAACGGCAAATACCATATCCAGGTTTGCAGAGGTACTGCCTGTCATGTTTTAGGATCTGCTACAGTTTTACAAGAACTCGAAAAGCAATTAAAAATTAAAGCAGGTCAAACTACTCGCGATCAATTATTTAGCCTGGAAATAGTAGCATGTATTGGGGCCTGTGGTTTAGCACCCGTAATTTCAGTAAACGGAGAGTTTCATGCCAATGTTGATGCCGGTAAATTGAAAAATATTCTTGAAAACTGCAAAAAGATGGAGGATGTTGAATAATGACAAATACTTATATAAATAATAGTCTGAACTCATTTTATAATAATCCTGAGGCAGGAAGAATTATCAAAGGAGAAGAATACAAAGTAGTAAGCAGGCAATCCGTTGAAAAACCTATAATATATGTAGGAGCAGGAACTTGCGGACTTGGAGCAGGTGCAAGCAAAACTATTTCCTCCATAAAATCGTATATGGAAAGCCACAAAATAGATACTGAAATCGTAGAAGTAGGATGTATAGGACTTTGTTCTGCCGAACCAATAGTAGACATACAACTTCCTGGCTTTAACCGCATTGCCTTTGGAAATATTACAGAAGAAAAAGTTGATTCTTTGATGGATAGTATTTTGAATATGGAAATACCTTCCGGGATAGGAACTCTTTATCAATTGCCAATTGAAAATGCCAGAAATTGGGATGCTGTTTTAAACTTTAAAGATTATCCATATTTCAAAAATCAAAAGCGCCTGGTACTTCAAAATTGCGGCATCCTAAATCCTGTAAGTATTGCAGAATTTATCTCAGCCGGAGGCTATTCTTCATACTTGAAAACTATTAAAACCAAATCCTCAATGGAAGTTTGTAATATGGTTGAGGAAAGTGGATTACGTGGCCGTGGTGGCGGTGGCTTTAAAACCGGTACTAAGTGGAAATTTGCACATAATACCGAGGCGGACCAAAAATATTTAATATGCAATGCCGACGAAGGTGACCCGGGTGCTTTTATGGACAGAGCAGTTATAGAAGGTGACCCGCATAGATTACTTGAAGGCATGATGATTGCCGCTTATGGTATTGGAGCGAGCAACTCATATGTTTATATACGTGCTGAATATCCATTGGCAATTGAAAGATTAAAAATTGCTATTTCTCAGGCTAAAAAATATGGATTGTTGGGCGAAAACATCTTTGGCAGTGGTATCGATTTTGAAATTAAAATAAAAGTAGGCGCAGGAGCCTTTGTTTGTGGTGAAGAAACTGCATTAATAAACAGCGTGGAAGGAAAAAGAGGAATGCCCAAACCACGTCCGCCATTTCCCGCGGTAAAAGGACTTTTCGATAAACCAACTGTTATCAATAATGTGGAAACACTTTCCTGTTTACCTGAAATTATTCCAAATGGCGTGGATGCCTTTAAGGCAATTGGAACCGAAAAAAGTAAAGGAACAAAGGTTTTTGCACTTTCAGGAAAAGTTAAACTTACCGGACTGGTAGAAGTACCTATGGGAACAACAATACGTAAAGTAATTTTTGATATTGCAGGAGGTGTTCCAAACAATAAAAAGTTTAAATCGGTGCAGATAGGAGGCCCATCCGGAGGTTGTATCACAGAGGAAAACCTTGATATAGAGGTAGATTACGATTCACTCCTAAGCATAGGAGCTATGATGGGTTCAGGTGGACTTGTGGTTATGGATGAAGATACCTGCATGGTAGATGTTGCTAAATTTTTCATGGATTTTATCCAAAGAGAAAGTTGTGGAAAATGTATCCCATGTCGTGAAGGTACCAGCAGAATGCTTGAAATACTTGAAAACATCACACATAAACCTGCCACATATTCAAAAAATGAGGCTCTAGAAAGATTTAGAGGAGTTACGCAACTTGAAAAGTTAGGAAAAGTAATTAAAGAGACCTCATTATGTGGATTGGGACAGACGGCACCAAACCCTGTTTTAAGTACAATTAAATGGTTTAGAGATGAATATGAAGAACACATATTCGACAGGAAATGTCGTGCTAATGTATGCACCGAATTAAGAACATTTACAATTGATGTGGATAAATGCACAGGATGTACAGTTTGTGCTAAAAAATGCCCCACAGACGCGATAATCGGAAGTAGAAAATCTCCACATTTTATTGTAGAGGATAAGTGTATAAGCTGTGGAACCTGCTATGATGTTTGTAAGTTCGACTCAATTGTAATATCATAAATATAAAAATATGGATTTCACTATAAATATAAATAATAACGACTGCAAGGCAAGCACCGGAGATACAATACTTGAGGTAATTAACAGAAATGGTCTCAAAGTACCAACTCTTTGTCACTTAAAAAATTCAATGCCTACAGGAGCATGCCGCATGTGTGTTGTTGAAGATGTAGATAGCGGAAAATTAATTACCTCCTGCTCCTACCCTGCAAGCCCGGGGTTAAGAATAAAAACACATAGCCAGAGAGTTGTTGAGTCCAGGAAAACAATTATCGAATTATTGCTTTCCAACCACCCTGACGACTGCCTTTATTGTGTAAGAAATAAAAACTGTGAACTACAAAATCTGTCAGAAGAACACCATGTTAGAGAACGCAGAATTAGAGGAAAAAAGAATCATGAAAACATGGATCTATCAAGTGCTTCTATAGTTCGCGATCCAGAAAAATGTATTCTCTGTGGACGTTGTGTTACAGTATGTGAAGATGTTATGGGTGTTGCTTGTATCGATTTTTTAAATAGAGGAAACAAAACAATAATTGGAACCAGTTTTAACGAAGGTCTTAACACCTCCAGTTGTATTAACTGCGGACAATGTATTATGGTTTGCCCAACAGGTGCTTTAACAGAAAAAAATCACTTTGCAGAAATTCAGCAGGCAATAGAAGATCCTAAAAAACGTGTTGTTGTTCAATATGCTCCTTCCATCAGTGTTTCAATGGCAGAAGAATTGGGCATGGAAACAGGGAAAGATATAAATGGAATTCTTAACGCAGCACTAAGAAAAGTTGGTTTCGATAATATTTTCGATTCATCCTTTTCTGCCGACCTTACAATAATTGAAGAATCGGCTGAGTTGATAGGTAGAATCCAAAATGGAGAAACCCTCCCAATGATTACAAGTTGTTGTCCGGGTTGGGTGAAATATGCTGAGGAATTTTACCCTGAGTTGATTCCAAATTTATCTTCATGTAAGTCGCCTCAACAAATGCTGGGGGCAATAATAAAATCATATTTTGCTGAAAAAGAAGGTCTTTCACCTGAGGATATATACTCAGTTTCCATAATGCCCTGTACTGCAAAGAAATTTGAAGCACAACGCGAAGAAATGACTCAGGCAGGTATCTCTGACGTGGATGCTGTACTCACAACCAGGGAGTTAACAAAATTTTTAAAACTTTATGGAGTAGATATGTTTAATATTAGTCCTGAACTTACCGACTCTCCAATGGGATTCAGAAGTACAGCAGGTAAACTATTCGGAGCCTCAGGAGGAGTTATGGAAGCGGCCATTAGAACTGCCTATTTTAAAATTACCGGAAAAGAACTGGTAAACTTCCAGATTCCTCAGATTAGAGGATTACAAAACCGTAAAGAAGCACACATAAAAATTGGCGACTTTGATTTGGGAGTTGCTGTGGTAAACGGTATGGCAAATGCCAAAGATCTTCTTGATGAAATTAAAAATGGCAGAAACGACATACATTTTGTAGAAGTGATGGCATGCCCAGGTGGCTGCATTGGTGGTGGTGGCCAGCATATTGGTACCAGTGATGAAGAATTAAAAGCCAGGATGAGAACTCTCTATTCAATTGATGAAAATGAAACCTTAAAAGTTTCTCATAAAAATCCTGAAATCATTGAGTTATACAATGAGTTTTTAAAAGAGCCACTTGGACACAAAAGTCATGAACTACTGCATACTACATATAATAAAAGAGAAGTGTTAATATAATGAGTACGAAGAAGAGGGCATTGTGGTTAATGAATTACTTTTTTAAAATAGTATAACCCTCTTCTTCAAATCTCATTTTACGAAAAGAAAATGGAAGTAAAAGGCACAGATAAAATTTTGGTTTATACCGTAAAAGACCGGTGCAGAGTATGTTACACCTGCGTCAGGGAATGTCCGGTAAAAGCCATCAGGATTATAAACGGTCAGGCAGAAGTAATGGCTGAACGTTGTATAGCCTGTGGTAACTGTGTCAATATTTGTAGTCAGGGAGCGAAAACATTCAATAAACAAGTTGAGGAAGTTGAGAAGTTGCTAAAAAGTGATGAATTGGTAATTGCTGCAGTAGCTCCAAGTTTTCCGGCCGAATTCACCGAAATCGACAACAATACAGAATTTGTTGGAATGCTTAAAAAACTGGGGTTTAAAGGAGTTGTAGAAGTATCTTTTGGAGCAGATTTAGTTGCCAGAGAATACAAATCACTTTTAAGTAATAACGCCAACAAATCATTTATTTCTTCCGATTGCCCTGCTGTTGTATCTTGTATAAGGAAGCATCATCCTGAACTGACCTCCTCACTTGCTCCAATTGTTTCTCCAATGGTAGCCATTAGTCGTGTTTTGCGTGAAAAATATGTGAAACCTATAAAAATTGTTTTTATTGGTCCATGTATAGCTAAAAAAGGTGAATCAGATGAAGTTGACAATGCAATAACATTCACTGAATTAAGACAGTTATTAATGTCAAAAAACATTAATAAATACAATATAAAACCTTCAGAGTTCGATCCTCCTCATGCAGGAAAAGGCTCTGTTTTTCCGGTTAGTCATGGCTTACTAAATACTATGGGAAAGTCTGCTGACGTTACTGATTGCAGTGTAATTGTTGCTGATGGCAAAAAGAATTTTATAGATGCAATTACTGAATATGAAAAGGGAAACCTAAAAGATAAGCACCTACAACTATTATGTTGCGATGGATGTATTATGGGACCTGGTATGTCGAAAAATGGTAGCCGACTAAATCGTAGAAATAAGATAAGCACTTATTCACGCGACAAACTTAATAAACTTAATCTCGCCGACTGGTATCATCAGATGCAGAAATACAAGACCATTGACCTTCATAGGAGTTTTGATGCTGTGGATTGCCGGATCGATAAGCCTTCAGAAGAAGCAATAAATTATGCTCTTAAAAGGATGGGTAAGAATACTCCTGAGGATCATCTTAATTGCCGCGCTTGTGGTTATGACACCTGTCGGTTACATGCAATAGCAATAGTTAACGGATTTGCAGAGGTTGAGATGTGCTTGCCATACAGTATCGAAAAAATGCATCAAACCATCAGCAACCTTAATATTTCAAACGAAAAACTTGCCAATGCCCGCCAGGCTTTAAAACAATCGGAAAAACTGGCAAGTATGGGACAACTTTCGGCAGGCATAGCCCATGAACTAAACAATCCTCTTGGCGTTATATCAATGTACAGCAATATTCTTAAAGAAGAAGCAAATCCCGATGATCCAATTCTGGAAGACCTGGATTTAATTGTGGAACAGGCAGAAAGGTGCAAAAACATTGTTGGTGGATTATTAAATTTTGCCAGAAAAAATCAGGTAAAACCTGATAAAACAGATATAGTTGATTTCTGCCGTCATAGTCTCAATTCAGTTATTATTCCGGAAAATATAGAGGTTAACATAAACACAGAAAGTACTCAAATTTATGCTGAAATAGATAAAGATCAAATGATGCAGGTTCTTAGTAATCTTGAAAAAAATGCTATAGATGCTATGCCATCCGGAGGTAACTTAAATGTAAACATCCTGGATAAAATCGATGATATTGAAATTGTTATTTCAGACACAGGTAGTGGCATAAAAGAAGATGATATGGATAAGATATTTACGCCATTTTTTACCACCAAAGGTATTGGAAAAGGGACAGGAATGGGACTACCACTGGTTTACGGAATTGTAAAAATGCATAAAGGTCAGATTAATGTTGTATCCAATGCTAATCCTGATAATGGCCCTTTGGGGACAAAATTCATAATCACATTACCAAAAAGAACGAAAATCTCAAATTAAAAAAAATAAAATCATGATAAATAATAAGAAACTTGTTTTGATAGTAGACGATGATCCAGACTACTTATTACAACTTAAAACAAATGTTGAAAGTTTTGGTTTTAAAGTTGTTACAGCAGAAAATGTTAAAGATGCACTGGAAGTTCTAGATACAAAACCCGACCTTGCTATCCTCGACCTTATGATGGAAACTCAGGATGCCGGATTTGTTCTCTCCTATAAAATTAAAAAGAGATATCCTGATGTTCCTGTGATAATTGCAAGTTCGGTAACTTCAGAAACCGGGCTAAACTTTCATCTGGAAACCGAGGAAGACAGGAACTGGATAAAAGCCGACAAATATCTTGAAAAAGGTATCCGTAGCGATCAATTGCACCGTGAAATAAACAAACTTTTAAAACTATAATAAAATCCTAACCATGGAAAAGTTAAGAGTTTTAGTTGTTGACGACGAGCCGGGAATAAGGTCGGGCGTGAGCAGAATATTGCGAAATTACAGCATAGGATTTCCTTTTATGGAAGACGACTTTTCCTTTGAAACAATAGAGGCGGAAACAGGAGAAATCGCTCTGGAAATTATTAATAAAAACGCACCCGATATTATTCTTCTCGACAACAAACTACCTGGCATACAGGGAATTGATTTATTAGAAATAATAAGTAAAATGAGATTGGATACGGCCGTAATGATGATTACATCTTATGCTTCTCTGGATATTGCCGTAAAAGCAACAAATCTGGGTGCTTACAATTTTGTACCGAAACCATTTACTCCTGTCGAATTAAAATCGTCAATAGAGAATATTAGCAAACATCTCTTCCTGAAAAGAATGACCCGCAAAATGAAGGAAGAGGGAAAACAGATACGTTTCCAGTTTCTATCGGTACTTTCTCATGAACTCAAATCTCCTTTAAATGCCATAGAAGGTTATTTACGGATAATGGAAGAAAAGCAGGTTGGTGAAAACATTGAAGACTATATGTCGATGATAGACAGGTCTTTAATACGGATAAAAGGAATGCGAAACCTGATTATGGATATGCTGGATTTAACAAAACTTGAGTCTGGTAAAAAGTCGCGAAAACTTATTAAAACAGATTTGAACTATTTGGCAAATATGGCTCTCGACACTGTGAAGCCATTGGCAATCCAGCATAATGTTACTCTTAACTCAAACATCGAAGAAGACTTAGTTATTACTGTTGACAAAGATGAAGTTGAAATTATTTTCAATAATTTACTCTCCAATGCTGTAAAATATAACCATGAAAATGGGGAAGTTAATTTCTCCGTTCACAAGAATAACTCAAATATCGAAATTATTGTAAAAGACAGTGGAATTGGCATATCCAAGGAAGATCTGCCAAAATTATTTGAGGAATTCAGCCGTATAAAAACTTCAGAAACAAGAGATATCGCAGGTACCGGATTAGGACTCTCCATAACAAAAAAAATGGTCGAACTGTATCAGGGAAACATAAAAGTAGACAGCAAACCTGGCATAGGCACAACTTTCACTATTGAATTACCAATTGCATAAAACAAGACTCATGAAATTTACTCCCGAACAATACGTTATAGCCGATGAAGCCCAAAAACCATATATCGATACAGAAGAAATATGGTCATTTCTAAATAATGCCAAACCCACAAAAGAAAGAGTTGAAGAGATCATCAACAAATCCTTAAATAAGAATCGTCTTAATATGGAGGAAGTTGCCACATTAATTCAGGCTGACGAACCCTATCAGATAGAGATGATTAAAAATGCTGCCAAACAACTTAAAGAAAAAGTTTATGGCAAAAGAATAGTTCTTTTTGCCCCACTTTATGTGGGAAATTTATGCATGAATAATTGCGAATACTGCGGCTTCAAATCAAGCAATAAAGAAACTGTTAGAAAAACTTTAACCAAAGAAGAACTTATTAGTAGTGTTGAAGCACTTGAGGAAAACGGTCATAAACGATTGATACTTGTTTATGGAGAGCATAAAAAATATTCTCCTGAATATATAGCTGAAACCGTTAAAACTGTGTATGGAGTAAAAACTAAAAATGGAGAAATAAGAAGAGTAAACATCAACGCTGCGCCTTTAAGTATTGAAGGCTTTAAAACTGTTAAAGAAGCAGGCATATGAACATACCAGGTATTTCAGGAAACATTTCATCCCCAGGCATATAAACATTATCATCGAGGAGGTAAAAAAGCCGATTATCTCGATCGGCAAATTGCTCTCGACCGTGCACAGGAAGCAGGTCTTGATGATGTTGGAATTGGTATTTTATTTGGCCTTTATGATTGGCGTTTCGATCTTTTGGGTCTCATCCGTCAGACCAATCACCTGGAAGCATGTTATAATGTTGGTCCTCACACAATTTCATTTCCCCGATTGCAAGATGCCTCAGAATTTAAGGTAGATCCCAAATACAAAGTTAAAGATGAGGAATTTACCCGAATTATTGCCATTCTCAGGCTTGCAGTTCCCTATACAGGCTTGATACTTACTGCAAGGGAACCTGCTCATATTCGTCAGGAAGTTTTGCAATATGGTTGCTCTCAAGTTGATGCGGGAACAAAAATTGAGTTGGGAGCATACTCCAGAAATGAAAATGGAAAACAAAATTTAAAACAGGAACAGTTCTTAATTAATGATGACAGATCGCTTGGTGATGTTATCGACGAACTAATGCAAAACGATTATCTCCCCTCCTTCTGTACAGCTTGCTACAGAAAAGGCAGAACAGGAGAACATTTTATGGAGTTCTCGGTGCCGGGTTTTATAAAACGCTTTTGTACACCTAATGCCATCTTAACTCTGGCAGAATACATCTGCGATTACGCAAAAGAAGATACTGCTATAAAGGGCTGGCAACTTATAAATAAAAATATAGAGGCTCTGGGTGAAGCAAAATTACAATCTACAGTAAGAAACAAAATTGAACTAATTAAGACAGGGGAAAGAGACCTCTACTACTAATGAAAGGGAAAGATAGCAAACCACATATAGGAATTTTTGGAAGACGAAATAACGGCAAAAGTTCTTTCATAAACTTAATTTGCGGACAGGAAGTGGCCATAGTGTCTGATTTCGCTGGAACTACAACAGATCCTGTTAAAAAATCTGTGGAAATTTTCGGAATTGGACCAACAATTATTATTGATACAGCCGGTATTGATGATATTGGGGAGTTGGGTTCAAAAAGGATTGAAAAAACATTTGGAATTATTAAAACCATCGACCTGGCCATCCTCCTGCTTGCAAATAATGAATTTGGAGATTATGAAGAAAATCTGATTAACCATTTTAAGGATTACGATCTGCCATTTCTTATTTTTCATAATAAATCGGATGAAACTAAACTTGATGATAATCTTAAAATTAATCTTCTTCAGAAGTTTGGTAAAGAAATAATAGACATTAATACTATCGACGGCACTCATCTTGAAGACATTACTGAAACCATCCGTATTAATTTCCCTGAATCAGTGTTTTTAAAACCTTCGCTATTGGAAGGACTGGTAAAACCAAAAGAAGTTGTGCTGCTGGTAACACCAATTGATAGTGAGGCTCCTGAGGGAAGGATGATACTCCCCCAGGTAATGGCAATTAGAGATGTTCTTGATCAGCATTGTATATGCGTATGTGTTAGAGAAACAGAGTTGGAAGATTTTATGAAATTGAAAATCAAACCCTCGCTGGTTATTACCGACAGCCAGGCTTTTGGGTATGTTTCAAAAATCATCCCCGGGGATATTCCTCTGACGGGTTTTAGCATAGTATTTGCCAGGATGAGAGCAAATTTTGAGAAATATGTTGAAGGCACACCACACCTATCTAAACTAAGGGATAATGATAAAGTTTTAATACTTGAATCATGTACTCATCATTTGAGTTGTGAGGATATAGGCAGATACAAACTCCCCCGATGGATAAAAGAATTCACAGGTAAAAATATTGAATTTGAGGTAATTGCAGGTTTCAACAACATTAAAGCCGACATCAAAGATTATGCAATGCTAATTCAATGTGGAGGGTGTGTGGCAACCAAAAAACAAATTGCGAACCGCTTAAAACCTGCTATTGAAGCAGGGATTCCAGTTTCTAACTATGGAATGGCGATAGCCTGGTTAAATGGAATATTTAAGCGATCAATAGAACCATTTCAAGAAATAAGAACATAGTATAATGATAGCAGTTGAGAATATTTTAAGGGAGAGACTTTTTGACAAAGAAAGAATTGTTGATTTGCTGAACGCAGATGCGAATGAAAGCAAATTTATATTTAATGAAGCAGCAAGAATCAGAGAAAAATATTTAGGTAAAAAAGTCCATCTCAGGGGATTGATAGAACTCACCAACAAATGCTCAAAAAACTGTTTTTATTGTGGAATAGCATCATCCAATAAAAAAATTAACCGCTATTGCCTTGGCATGGATGAGGTAGAAAGAGCCATAAAATTTACTGATGATAATAAGTACGGAAGCATAGTTATTCAAAGTGGTGAATTACAATCTGAAGAGTTTGTTTCTTATGTGGAGAAAATACTTCATAAAATAGTGGAAATTTCCTGGGGCCGACTTGGGGTTACTCTTTCCTGTGGTGAACAATCGGAGGATACTTATCGCAGATGGCGGGAAGCAGGAGCACATCGTTACCTCCTACGCATCGAATCTTCTGATGAAAATCACTATTATAAATTACACCCAAAAAATGCTAAACATAATTTCCAAAATCGAATAAATGCAATAAAGACTCTAAAGGAAACAGGCTATCAAACAGGCACGGGAGTCATGATTGGAAGTCCGTTTCAAACAATTGAAAATCTTGCTGATGATTTGATTTTTATGAGAGATTTAGATATTGATATGTGCGGAATGGGACCATACATAGGGCATGAAGATACTCCCCTTTTTCAACATAAAAACATCTGCTTTAGCAAGGAAGACAGGCTTCGACTAAGTTTAAAAATGATTGCCATTTTGAGAATAATGATGAAAGACATTAATATTGCTTCAACAACGGCCATGCAAACTTTGGTTAATGGCGGAAGAGAACTGGCTCTTAAGGCTGGTGCAAATATTTTAATGCCAAATACAACTCCAGGCATCTACCGCAATCAATATGCATTATATAATAATAAACCAGGTATTGATGAAGAGGCAGATGATAGCAAATATTCAATTGAAGGTTTGATAGAACGAGCCGGACATGAAGTTGCCTATTCAGAAAAAGGAAATTCCAAACATTACCATAAACGCATGGTATCCTGTGCTCTATAACACTTAATATTTTCTGTAAAAAATTTACAAAAACCATTATATTTGCATTGCACCAATTTAAATATCAATAAATTAGTTAATTTATAACAGAATGAAAGCAGGAATATTCTATATCAGCAACCATGGGACAACAGCAAAAGTAGCAAAGCAAATAGGTGAAAAAGTTCATCATACTGTTGATTTAATAGACATAAAAAAAATTAAGAATCCCAACCCTGAACTTTACGATTTGGTAATTCTGGGTAGTTCAATACATGCCGGTTCAAATCAAAAGAGCATGAAATCCTTTATAAAAAGAAATAAGGATGTATTTCTTAATAAAAAATTAGCCCTTTTTCTATGCTGCATGTACGAAGGGGAAGAAAGAATAAATCAATTTAACAATTCTTATCCTGAGGAGTTGAGAAATCATTCGGCAGCAAATCTGCTTGCTGGTGGCGAATTTATTTTAGAAAAAATGAACTTCCTGGAAAAAGCCATTGTTAAGAAGGTTGCAGGTGTAAATGAAACCAAAAGAAATATCGATGAAAAAGCAATTACTAATTTCATTGCTACACTTGAGAAAATAAAATAAAAAGTTTTAATGAGTGCCTCTTCTCGGACAGAAAGGTAGTTTAAATTCTATATCATTTCCTTTATACTTTGCTTCAACACAATCGGTTGGATCACAGCAAGTGTGACAAACACGTTTAAATGCTCTAAAACTTTTCAAATCTACTTCAGGTGAATAAAATCCATCTTTTATAGCTTCTTCATCCATAAGGTTTGTACTTAAATACTTCTTATTACTATCGGGTAAAATTGTAACAACCAGCGCATCTTTTCCCAGCTCATTTTGAACTTTTAGCGCTCCGATGAAATTTGCTCCGGAAGATATTCCAACACCTAAGCCCAGATATTTTGATAATTTTTGAGCCATAATTATTGCATCTCCATCGTCAACACTAACAATTTCATCAAGTTTATCAAGTTGTACAACTTCCGGAATAAACTCATCAGATATTCCCTGAATACGGTGTTTACCAACACGATATCCGGTTGACATAGTTGGTGAATTTGAAGGTTCCAGAGGATGTATCTTTATGGCACTATTCATTTCTTTTAAATACTTACCAACTCCCATAACAGTTCCTCCTGTTCCAACTCCTGCTACAAAAGCATCCGGAGTGAAGGACCTATATCTCAATTGCCACCATATCTCGGGGCCTGTTGTAGTATAATGTGCATCAACATTATCTAAATTTGAAAATTGACGTGGAAGAAATATATTTTCATTATTTTTCGCCATTTCTTCAGCCATAGCTATGCTCCCAACAAATCCCCCCTGCTCTTTACTTACCAGCCTTATGTCCGCACCAAAACTTCTAATGAGGTTTTTGCGTTCATCACTCATCCAGTCGGGCATAAAAATGGTTACCTCATGTCCGAGGCCTCTTCCCAAAGCAGCAAATGATATTCCTGTATTCCCACTGGTAGCCTCAACTATTCTGTCACCTACCTTTAAACTACCATTTGAAATTGCCTTCGAAAGTATATGAAATGCCATCCTGTCTTTAATGCTTTCCGTCATATTCATATTCTCTGCCTTCGCATAAATGGTGCGCTTTTCACCTTTATAATCAAAATCAATACCCAGCAGAGGAGTGTTACCAACTAAACTGGAAAGTCCTAAAATTCTATTTCTCATTTTTTATATAATTGATATAAACAAAACTAAAACTAATTAGCGTATTTATTGTAATGGTGGCGCTTGCCTGAACATGATATTTTGCAGCATTTATCATTATAAAGCTAGTTTATAATCTTTCTAAATAAATTGTTAGTTTTTTCTTAAAAAAAGCCATTTCCTCTTCACATGTTAATCATTAATGATACTTTCGCAGCCACAACAAAAAAACACATGAATATTATAAGTAATAAACTAGAAGTAATGCGCACTCTGGAGAAGTCTATGAGTGACTTTTTAGCGAAATTTTTAAAACCTATTGATACAATCTGGCAACCTGACGACTACCTTCCAAAACCAGGCAGCGATACTTTTCACGAAGAATTAAGAGACCTACAAGAAGCAGCAAAAGGTATTGATGACGACTTGATGGCGGTGATAGTTGGTGATACAATTACAGAAGAGGCCCTGCCGACTTATGAAGCATGGTTAATGGATGTAGAAGGTATTCACCAGGAAGAAAGGCAAGGCTGGACGCAATGGGTAAGAGCCTGGACAGCAGAAGAAAACCGTCATGGTGATCTTTTAAACAAGTACTTATATCTCAGCGGTAGGGTTAATATGCGTGAGATGGAAGTTACCACTCAGCATCTTATTGCTGATGGTGTTGACATACATACAGCGAAAGATCCTTATCGCAGTTTTGTTTATACAAGTTTTCAGGAAACTGCAACAAATATCTCACACAGAAGAGTTGCACAACATGTTAAGAAAAGTGGTAATGCATTATTAGCAAAGATGTGTGCGTTCATTGCATCTGATGAAGCAAGACATGCAAAAGCATATCAGTTTTTTGTAAATAAAATCTTCGAAATGGACCCATCAGAAATGATGCTTGCATTTGAAGATATGATGAGAAAGAAAATTACCATGCCTGCTCATTTTATAAGAGAGTCAGGCGGAAAAGCCGGGGATTTGTTTGAAAAATTTTCTGATGCGGCCCAAAGAACAATGGTTTATACAACTCAGGACTATATAGATATTCTAAAAGGCTTACTTAACGAATGGGATATTTCTAACATTAATGGCCTTAACGACCAGGCTGAAAAAGCAAGAAACTACCTAATGGCACTTCCAGATCGATTAACGAGAATTTCTGAAAGAATGAGAACTTCTGAGTTGAAGCATGATTTCAAATGGCTTGCTGTATAGCGATTAAAGACGAATAATGTTTAAACAATTTGGTTATGGGAGAAATAATTGAACATATTCCGATTATTACAACCTTATTTTCAATTTATTTCTTTAGAGAAATATTTACTCATTATCTAAATCGGAAGAAAACCTATTTAATGTGGTGGACGATTGGAGTTCTCACATTTGGATTGGGAACACTTTCTGAGAGTATTAATGTGCTATATGGCTGGAATGAAATTAACCTAAAATATTGGTATATAATTGGTGCTTTGTTGGGAGGATTTCCATTGGCACAGGGAACAGTTTATCTTTTAATGAAGAAGAAATTTGCTAATATTTCCAGCATAATAATGGTTTTACTTATTATCATTGCTGCTATATTTGTGATTCTTACACCCATTAAAATTCCGGATGGTTTCGATTATAAGTTAACAGGAGCAGTTTTTGAATGGAAATGGGTGCGCTATTTTTCACCAATAATAAACATTTATGCTTTTGTTTTTTTGGTTGGTGGTGCTATATTTTCTGCCATCAAATACAAAAAACAAACCAACAAAGAACCCCGTTTTAAAGGTAATGTTTACATAGCCATTGGCGGATTACTTCCTGGGATTGGCGGTTCATTTACACGAGCAGGATATGTTAATGTGCTATTTATAACTGAGTTATTGGGATTGATATTAATCTATTTAGGTTATCGTATTATAAAGCTTGATAAGCATAAAAATTAAGTATTTTTATTTTTTAGAATTATTCAATCTTTAGACAATGAGCGGAGGATTCAAAAAAAATCTTCAGTACTACAAATTCTGTCTTTACGGCTTCTTCAAAAATTTACGATTTTTTGAAGCCTTTCTCCTGCTGTTTTTTCTCGATAAAGGATTAACTTATCTTGAAATCGGTTTGCTTTATACTATACGAGAAGTTGTTAAAGCAGTAATGGAAATACCCAGTGGCATTATTGCTGATGCTTTTGGCAGAAGAAAAGTACTTATCAGTTCTTTTTTCTTTTACATAATTTCTTTTCTAGGATTTAGTTTTTCTGGAAATTTTATTTTGTTTGCCTTTTCCATGTCGTTTTTTTCCCTGGGGGATGCGTTCCGCACGGGAGTTCACAAGGCAATGATTTTTAACTATTTGAAAGTTAATAATTGGGCTGATCAAAAAGTTGACTATTATGGACACACCCGATCATGGTCGCAGGCAGGATCTGCAATTTCGGCGGCAATAGCTGCACTTATTGTGTTTATTACAGGAGCATACAACACCATTTTTCTTCTTGCCATAATACCTTATCTTATTGATGCTGTATTGATTTGGAGTTATCCGAAATTCCTTGATGGAGAAAAAACCAAACTTGATAAAAGTAAGTTGATTATGGCTTTTAAGGAAGTTTTTTCGGGCCTCAAGCTAAGCATGAAAAAACCTGCATTATTAAAACCACTAATCAGTCTGTCACTATACACAGGTTATTATAAATCGGTAAAAGATTATGTACAACCAATAATTAAAACTCTTGCCATAAGCACTCCGTTTTTCGCATATTTAAACAATGAAAAGAAAACTGCTGTAATAATTGGAATATTTTATTTCATAGCATACATACTCACATCAATTGCCAGCAAAAATGCTTATGGCTTCAATAAATTATTTTCTAATCCATCTAAGGCGATGAAGATTAGCATTTTAATTGGTTTTATGAGTGGTGTTATAATAGGTCTGGCTTTTATTGAGCAGTACTATCTGGCTTCGGTAATTGGTTTTGTGATAATTTTGATGGTAGAAAACATTAGAAAACCAATAGGCATCTCTATGGTAGCAGATAATACCAAAGACAAAGCTATGGCAACAATACTATCTGTAGAATCACAAACTAAATCGCTGTTCGCAGCAGTAATTGCTCCTGTCTTAGGTTTTATCGCCGATTTTTATTCTCCAGGAATATCGATTTTAACTGTATCAGGGCTATTAATTATAATAAGCATATTTGTTAGGCCTAAAAATAAAAAAAATACGCAACCACAAATCAATTAATAATGTCATTGTTTAACGATTTTATTATTTTTACACAAAAATTAGAATCAAAATCATGAAGAAATTTCTATTTATCCTTTCATTGGTTGTATTGAGCAGCATTCAATTAATTGCTCAAAATAATAACCAATTATTTTTTGTTTTCCTAAACACCAATCCCGACAAGGAACAAATTAGCGAATCGCAAACAGAAAGCCTGCAGGCAGCCCATTTAAAAAACATTGAAAAACTAGCAAAAGAAGGCAAAATTTTATCTGCAGGACCTTTTGAAGGAGGCGGCGGAATGTTTGTTATAAGTGCAAAAGATCAATTTCAGGCATGGGAATATTTGGAAACAGACCCTGCAATAAAAGCAAACAGATTTAAGGTTGAAGTATTACCTTTTCAAGTTTGGAACGGAAATATTTGCTCACCCAAAGAACCTTATGAAATGGTTAACTATCAATTTATCCGACTCATATCAAACCCTGATTTCAAAGGTGATGAACGTCCGTTAATTCATGATAATCGCATTTTTATGAGTAATTTAATGAGAGATTACAAAGAAGTGCTTGTTTATGGTTTTTTCAGCGAATTTAACGATGGTATGGTGGTAATTGACGGTTCACCGGAATTTGCAGAACAACTCATTAAAGAACATGGCTCCGTAAAAGCAGGTCAACTTTCCTACGAAATAAAAACACTTTATATTGCCAAAGGTAGTTTCTGCGAATAGGAGAATTATTTCTTTATAAACTTCCGGGTAAAAGAATTATTTTCACCCTTTACTTTTATAATATAAATCCCTTTATTGAAATCAACAATATTAATTGTTGTTGGTGATTTTTTATACGTTTTTGTTTTATACACTAACTTTCCTTCAACACTTATTATTGAAATATCAGAATCTTCAATAGTTCCATCTACGGTTATTGTATTTTTCGCGGGATTCGGGAAAACGATAAGACCTGAAGCAGCATCTTCATTGTTTATCGACGTTGGCAATACAGAGCCATTAATATCGTATTTCAGAAAGAATTTCCATATTTCAGCGGAAGCATTAATATCATAATTTGTACCTGAGCCACCAAAAGCACTGCCCGGCCATGTATGTCCTCCACCATAAATTTTAAAATGCTCGGTACTTACTCCATTATCACCAGTTGGATAAATTATATGTTCAACTGTGCTCCCATCATTAGGATCCGTATCAGGTATTTGAATTGTAGTTGGTAAGGGATAACAATTATTATAATCCACCCAATAATCTATTGCGTCCTGAACAGGTCTAGTCCAGATTGCACCATCGTAGGGTACAACATTATCGGTAGTTCCATGAAACTGCAAAATCGGCATTGAATGAATAGGAGAACATTCATCATAAGTTTCAGGTGTCATCGATCCTGCAACAGGTGCCACTGCAGCAATTTTATCACCCAACTGGCAGGCCAGTAAAAAACTCATAAAACCACCATTCGACATTCCTGTTGCATATACTCTATCCGTATCAATATTGTATAAAGCACTTAAGGAATCAATTAGTGCTGAGGTAAACCC
>PKTA01000091.1 GCA_002869365.1 Marinilabiliales bacterium
GAGCTAATGAACAAACTGCTTATCATGGAATTGAATGTGGCTAATGAATAAGCATACAAAGAATTAGCCAATAATATGAATCATAAAGAATGAAAAAAATGAAAAAATCAACATTAATATTAATCGCTTTTTTGACATGTTTATCAATTTTCGGACAAGATATTTCAGGTAAATGGAATGGAATATTGAAAGTACAAGGTGTTCAATTGAAATTGGTTTTTAATATAACCCAAACAGAAAAAGGGTATAGTTCAACAATGGATAGTCCTGACCAAGGGGCGTTAGGTATTCCTGTAACTTCCACAAGTTATGAAAATTCTGTTTTAAAACTTGAAATATCAAATGCAAGTATTAAGTATGAAGGAACTTTGAATAAGGAGAATGCATTTGTTGGAACATTTATTCAAGCTAATCAATCCTTTCCGTTGGTTTTAACTAAAGGAAAAGTTGAAAAAGAAAAAGTCTTCAAACCGCAAGAACCAACCAAGCCATATCCTTATTATTCTGAAGAGGTAAAATTTGAAAATACAAAGGATAAAATTGTATTAGCAGGAACTTTAAGCTTACCTGAAAAAAATGGTAGATTTCCAGCTGTTATTCTGATAAGTGGAAGTGGGCCACAGAACAGAGATGAAGAATTGTTAGGACATAAACCTTTCCTTGTTTTAGCAGACCATTTAACTAAAAGTGGTATTGCAGTATTAAGGTTTGATGACCGTGGAACCGCAGAGTCTACTGGCGACTTTGAAAATGCTACAACATTTGACTTTGCAACAGATGTGGAATTTGCAATAAAATATTTGCAAACAAGAAAAGAAATAAACCAAAACGAAATTGGATTAATCGGGCATAGTGAAGGGGGAATAATTGCACCAATAGTAGCTGCGAAATTTAACGACATAAAATTTATTGTTCTTCTAGCAGGTACTGGAATACGTGGTGACCAATTACTCTTATTGCAACAAGAATTGATAGGAAAGGCTTCTGGAATTAATGATGCTGATTTGCAAAATGCTAAAGTTATTAGTGAAGGTGCTTTTGAAATTGTATTAAAATCTAATAATACCGACTCCTTGAAAATTAAATTAACAAGTTATTTTAAGCGAGCATTAAAAGATAATCCTGAAGCTGAAATACCAGCAGGAATGAGTGAAGACGACTATGTGAACTTGCAAGTAACTCAATCAATAAGTCCCTGGATGAATTGCTTTATAAAATATAATCCTGCACCTATACTGGAAAAAGTTAAATGCCCTGTATTGGCTATTAATGGAGAGAAAGATTTACAAGTACCTGCAAAAGTAAATTTAGACGCTATTAAAAAAGCCTTAGAAAAGGGTGGAAATAAAAATGTTAGCACAAAAGAATTATCAAACTTAAATCATTTATTTCAAGACTGTGAAACAGGATTACCAAGTGAATATGCATCAATAGAACAAACCTTTTCACCAATAGCATTAGAAGAAATAACAAATTGGATTTTGAAACAGATTAAATAAATAGGATGTTAATAAAGATTATACACAATTAAAAAGGATAACTTCAAATGGGTTGGTGTATTAATTCAATAGCCAGACCACTAAAAAATAAAAAAATAAACGAAAAAAAGAGATGAATAAATTCGAAGAAATTAACCGTAAAAGAAAAGAATCAAATGCCAGGTTCGAGAAGCTAAATTCAAAAGTTTATAAACTTTTTCTGGAAATGGGCGATGCAACATTTTGTGATGGCGCTTTACCCAAAAAGACAAAGGAACTAATTGCCATAGCGATTAGTGCAGTTACAAATTGCGAATCGTGCATGCAATGGCATATTGAACAGGCCTATAAAGATGGCGCCACTATACATGAAGTAATGGAAGCCCTTGAAGTAGCCATTGATATGGGCGTTGGACCGGTTACTGTAAATTCAAGGTTTGCGCTTGATGTTATGGAGAATACTTTTGGGGAAATAAAATAATTATTCCTAAATCGCTTGGCCTATATTGTAACATTGATTTGGGACAAAATTTTATCTTTATTTTTTTGATGAAAAACCCTATTTTAAACGGCAAATAACTAAGGAAATAAAAAGGCTGTCAAGCGTGTAAATTTCAACGATCTTGTCCCTTAAGCATAGGTTGCTTCCAAACGGTAAGATATGTAAAATAAACGTACATGATTGTAAATTATATTTACAGTTAGTAAGGTTGTTCTTTGAAAATGTAAGATGTATATATCAGATAATAAGTAGTATACAGTTTTTGGTATAGGGATTGGCTATTCATTAGATAATTTGGTATTTGGTATCAAATTAGTCATGTTTATTGTAAATACAATTGTATAATGATGAAACTAAAAATTGTTTATTTAATCACTCTTTTCCTATTTGCATCCGGTAATTTATGTTTATCTCAGGATATTATTAAAGGTTCATATTCTGTAGGATTTAACTATTACAAAACCTACGACGGATCAAGGAAGTATATTATAAATAATGATACTATTTCCAGGACTTTATTAATTCATTTTTGGTATCCATCCAACGATAATGCTAAAAAGGGCAGTTACTATTTTAAGAATTACATAGACTTAATTTCGATTCGGGAAAATTTCGATAAACCCCTTTCAGAAATTGATGCAAACAGTTTTGGTTTTGTTAATGCTTATGCCGGTTTTGCTAAGCAAAGATTGGGTATCGATACCAGCATTACGACCCAACAGATTTTAGATTGCCCGGTAAATGCTCAATATGGAATTCCTCTTGCTAAATCCAATGATAAATTTCCTCTAATTATTTATGCAACTTCAAATAGTAAATCATCAGTTCAAAATCATATGATTTGTGAGTTTTTGGCCAGTCATGGATATATGGTTATTTCTGTTGGCTCTGCAGGAAGTGAATCCATTAAAAGGAAAAATGATACTCAAAGTATATTGGCTCAGGTGGAAGACATGGAATATATTCTCAACTATTTTGAGGATAGTTTAAAAATAAAATATAAAGGTTTGGGATTGATTGGGTTCAGTACCGGAGGATTGGCCACGACAATTTTTCAGATGAGGAATGAAAAAGTAACTGCTGTATTTAGTATGGATGGAAGTCAGGAATATGGACACTATTTAACACTTTCTCAAGTAGACGATTTTGATCTTAAAAAAACCAATGTGCCCTATTGCTTGTTAGTTAACAATAATGAGAATTTTTCAATTTATCCATTTTATAATTCTATCGCTTCAAATCAAAAGTATATGTTTCGTATGCCTTATCTGGATCACAATGGTTTTGTCTCTTTTTGGAGATTCTTTGATTTATGCTCTTCCAACTCAAATGATAGTAAAATATGTAGTAGTTACGATTACATTGAAAGCACTGCCCTGGCTTTTTTTAATACGTATTTAAAAACCACCCCAAAAACAAATAGTCAATCTGATTTGAATATTCTGGCCAACGAATACATAAAATCTGAAACCAAAGACAATTCCATCGTAGCACAATTGAGCAATACAATTCTGACGTATAATATTGATTCTGCTATTATTTTCCTGAAAAGAAATCAGGAAGTTTTTAAAAGCAAAGAAAACGAAATTAATATTCTAAGCAGGATGTATAGAGATTCAGATATGGATGCCGCGGTACAATTGTTGTTATTTAATATCGAAATGCATCCGGATTCATGGAAACCACTTTATGAATTAGCTTTTACTTATAAAGTGAATGGTTACCCTTCTCTTGCAAAAGAAACTGTGTTAAAAGCAAAACAGTTAAATCCTGAAAACCAAGAAATAATTCGTTTGTTAAATGAAATTAATGAGGCTCAAAAGTGATAGTAAAGGGATAAATTTTTAAAAAATAAAACCAAATAAACATGAAAAAAGTATTAATAATAGTAATCGCAGTATTCAACTTTATGAGTTTTCAAAGTTCATATGCGCAAAATATTATTGAATTACCCTATAAACCTTTGAACAAAGAATTTCTCAGTTTCACAGAAACACTCAAAGAAATAAATAGAACTGACTATCAGAAATCCATTGACTTATGTACAGAGGCTCTTGATAATTATCAGGATATGAATATTAGAAATAATCTGATTTATTGGGAATTATCCTTTCATTACGCAAGCCTAAAACAATACGATAAATGTTTTGATATTTTAAAACTAGGACAGGAAGAAGGCTTATTCTATTATACACGGACAGGTGAACGTGTTTTTCCTCCTTATCTTAAAAAATTAAAAAAACTTGATGGATTTGAAACGTTTATATCAAAAAATTCTGAACTTAAAGAGGCTGCAAATCAACATAAAACTTATGAATTCATGGTTCAACTTCCAACAAATTATAATGAGAATGAAACCTATCCTTTGATGTTTATTATGCATGGTGGAATTGGAAACATTCCTAATTCCCAATTCAAATATATTTCAGAAAAGCTGGAAAAAGATTTTATTGTAGTCTATACACAAGGGGATGCTTTTGCCGGGTCATTTTCCAGAGCTTATGACTTTGAAAACTGGGAAGCCCCTATAGTAAATATTTATCAACAAGTCATTACAAAATACGCAGTCGACACCACCCAAATTATTTTAGCAGGTCCTTCTGCCGGGGGATATCGATCATTAATCCTCGGCCTTAAAAATAGCATTCCTGCTAAAGGATTACTATTGTCATTTGCTGTATACCCAAGAGACTCAGATAGTACATTGTTTATAAATGCTGCAGAAAGAGGACTTAAGGTAGCACTACTTTGTGGGGAAAACGATTGGGCCATTCAACAGCAAAAGAAACTTGGATATTTGTTAGATAAATATGGAATACGCAACCGTTTTGTGGTTTTTCCTGAAACTGGACATGAATTTCCCGAAAACTGGCCCTACTATTTGGACACTTCTGTTGGATTTATAATGAGTAATGACTGAAAAACATATAGATACACATAAAAATGAAAAAGTTTTTAATATTTACAACAATAATATTCCTGGCTTTAACTCAGGTTTCATATGGTCAAGATACAGTAAATAAGAATTTTGTTGATCAGGATTTACTCCTGGAAGATTATGATTTTTTGCTAAAGACACTGGAAGAAACACACCCTGATTTGTATGCTTATGTTCCCAGGGAAGAATTTGTTAAGAAGACGGATGCTTTTCTAACTTCAATAAATAAACCAATGTCTTTATCTGAGTATTATAAAATATTATATAAAACCATTGCCTTGATAAAGCAGGGACATACCATGGTTTTTGGTGATGCAGGTTTTGGTAAGTTTAAGGCAGAAGGTGGTTTGAGTTTTCCATTCAAAATAGTTTACTTTTCCGACCATGTATATATTGATCAGAATTATTCGTCAAATAATCAACTAACAAAAGGAACTGAATTAATTGCAATAAACAGAATTCCGATAACTAAGATAATTGAGGATTTTTTGCCTTATCTGGTTGTTAGGCCCAATGGCTATGTTGCAAAAACACTTGAGTATAACTGGTCAAAATTACTGTGGCTGGAATATGGTTTTAGTGATGAATTTGTCATCAGTTATATTTTGCCAAACTCTGATAGTATAATGACAACAACTATTGATGGTGTAAAAAATGAATTTATTACGAAAAATAATACGACTCGCAATACGAAAGATTTTGAGTATCACATTGAAAAAGACAGAAACACTGCGGTTATGCAGATTAATACATTTGAATTCCAATTTGAGCGCTATGATAGCCTTTTAAGAAGTTCATTTAATGATATAAAACAAAATGGAATAAATAACCTGATTATTGACGTTAGAGCCAATCATGGTGGCAATGGCAATCTAATTGGAACCTTAGTTGATTACCTGACCGATAAACCCTATATAACCGATGCTAAATCTGAAGTAAAAACAAGTGAAGCAACAAAAAAATGTTACACAACTCATCCGATTTTTGTAAATGCCATTGAACAAGCCCGAAAAGCAGAAGGTAATACATCAGATTTTATGGAACTGGTTAATTGTTTTCTTGAAAAGCCGGCGGGTACCATAACTACATTTCCGGAAGAAATAAGGATACCAAAAGATAATGAATATAGATTTAATGGAAAGTTATTTGTTCTTGCCGGTAAAGAAACTTTCTCCGGAGGAACTGGTTTCACCGTTATTATAAAAGACAATATCATAGGGTATATAGTTGGAAATGAGACCTCTGATAATCCAACAGATTATGGGTGTATTATGCTATTTGAATTACCTAATACTAAAATAAATATTCAGAATTCAACTCAATACACCTTACGCCCGGCAGGATATGATGATGAAAGAGGCGTTATTCCTGACTTTAAAGTAGTGCCAACATATTATGATATGATTAACGGATATGATAAAGTGCTTAATTATACATATTGGTTGATTGATGAAAATATAATAAAGTGACTTTAGTATAGTTACTGGTTTTATATACTTAATAAATTGTATGTCAAGCACTATAATAAGTTTGTATTGGGTTTGTTATTGAAAAATCATCAATAATTGAAAGGGAATTTCAATTAATTGATGTCGTATTAAAAAAAAAGATAAAGTACAAAGTTTTACACTTTAGTAATTAATGGTAACAACAAACTGAGTTAGATTTTCTTTGCTGGTAGATAACGATACATCACCCCCCATTTTAAGCATAATTTGTTTGCTTAAACTCAGGCCAACTCCCGATCCTTCATCTTTGGTAGTGTAGAAGGGAATAAAAATTTGTTCTTTTATTTCAGGAGGAATGCAAGGTCCGTTATTGTTAATTTCCAAACGTATAGCATTTTCTGTTTGTATTAGTTTGATTGTCAACTCCGGATTTTCTATATTTTCCGATTGCAATGCCTCACATGCATTTTTTAGCAGGTTAATTATTACCTGAGAGAAGAGTTTTTGATCAGTTGAAACTACGCAACTTTCAGGCAGACTTTTTATCAGGGATATTTTATCAAATCCACAGTAAGTACTAGCTGCCAATATATTATTTTCAATAATTTGGCATAAATCAGCCTCAGCATATTTAGGGGCAGGCAACTTGGTAAATTTTCGGTAATTGTTAACAAAACTCATTAGTCCAACACTTCTTTCTTCAATCACCTTCAATCCCTTTATGGTATTTGCTATTGTTTTTGGTTCAAGATCACTTATCTCAATGGGACCATTTTCTTTGGTGAAATAAGCTGAGATTACTTGCGACAGTGTGGTAACTGGTGCGATATTATTCATTATTTCATGTGACAATGTGCGGGCAAGTTTTATCCATGCATCCACTTCTCCGTTGTCGAGTTCTTTAGTAATATCACTAACGGCAACCAGTCGGATTTTATCTTCCTGACTTATGATTTCCGAAAGTTTGAATAACAGTTTTTGACCATACTTATTCTCAAATATTGCAGACTGATTATGTTTATTTACCAAAGGATTCGTCAAAAAGTCAGGTAGAACTTTGTCAATATCAGTTAATCCATTAATATGATAATGATCCTGTAAACTGGTAAGTTTAGATGCAGCAGGATTAATGTTAATTATTCTCCCGTTTTTATTAATTGAGAACAAGCCTGTGGCTGATTGATTAATTACAGATCGAAAATATTGTTCCTGTGCACTTATCTCTATTTTAGTTTGTTTGAAAAGTTCATTCAGACGATTAATCCCGAAATATATATCATCAATTGCCCTATTTCCACTTTTTGTAGGGGTTTTTAAACTCGTATCATCATTCTCAATCCCAAGTAGAAAAAAAGCCATTGATTTATTTTGTTGAAATATGCAAAAATATTGAAAAAGGCAATTATCAACATAGCGCCAAAAAGTAAACTAAGTGCATAATTTTGCCGAGAAAAAATTAAATATAAAACTGTATTTGACAACAGTACAATTATAATTAACCGAATGAAAATTGCTAGATTGAAATATTTATATGTCATGATTTTAAGGAATTAAAGGAATTAAAGGGGTTGGAAGGGTTGAAAGGGTTGGAAGGGTAGGAAGGGTAGGAAAGGTTAGAAGGGTAGGAAGGGTAGGAAGGGTTGGAAAGGTAAGAAGTGTAGAAAGGGTAGGAAAGGGTTGAATGGTGACTATAGAATGGTAGGGATAATTTTATTGCCAGAGTTTTCTTAATAAATAGGAAAGTTGTAGCACACATCAAAACTGTTAGTTCAACAACATTTTGCCAGATTAGTAAATCTTCCAATTTTTGAATTTTATCACCCATTTTAATTTCATTTTATGTTAACTAATTCTGATCTTTCCAACCTTCCCACCTTTCCAACCTTTAGACCTTTCCAACCTTTTTAATACTCAATCTATATTGAATCATTTTCTGAATCATAGCAGGCAATAATTTTGTTTTTCAATTATATCCTCAGCATCATTTATTAATCCTACTTTCTGTGCAATTATTAATTGTGTTCTAAGTTCAGCACAAGAGGCTTTTGCTATTCTTAGAAATCTGATAAATTCATTGTTCGATTGACGATCATATCCTTCAGCGATATTGGAAGAAATGAAACAGAAGACCTTTGAATTTGATCACGGAATCCAAAATCCTTCGAGTTCTTGAATAAATTATAGACAGTGACTGCTATTTCAACAGCATTTTGCCAGATTAATAAATCCTCAAACTTTTCAATTTTATTACCCATATTAAACCATTTTTAATTAAACCACTACCTTTATCACCTTTCCAACCCTTCAACCTTTTCCACCTTTCAAACCTTTCCCACCTTTCTAAATATCATACCTCTTCAATTTATTATACAGTGTTTGCCTAGAAATACCTAAATTTCTAGAAACATTAGTCATATTCCCATTTTCCTTTTTAATACTAACTAGTATCATAGCCTTTTCCATTTCTTCTATAGTGCCATGTTGGAGATTCATATCCTGATCAGAAAAATTGTCGCTTAAATTGAAACTCGACTCACCAAGAATATTATCATCAGCTAAAATTACAGCCTTTTCAATACTATGTTGGAGTTCTCTAACATTTCCCGGCCAGTAGTAATTCATTAGTTTTTGATAAGCTTTTTGGTTAATCTTCAGTCCGGGCTTATCATATTTAGAAGAATATTTCAGGAGATAATAATCAGCCAGTAACAATATATCGTTTTCCCTTTCTCTTAAAGGTGGCAAATCAATGGTTATGGTATTTATTCGGTAAAGTAAATCTTCTCTAAAAAGGCCATCTTTAATCATCGTAATTAGATTTTTATTGGTGGCCGTAATAAGTCTTATGTTAATGGGGACTGGAGTATTGCTACCTAATTTTATTACACTTCTGTTTTCCAATACACTAAGTATTTTAGCTTGCATGGATAAAGATAAATTTCCAATTTCATCCAGAAAAATAGTGCCCTTATTTGCGGCTTCAAATTTTCCTATTCGTTCTTCTTTTGCATCGGTAAACGAACCTTTTTTGTGTCCAAAAAGTTCACTTTCAAAAAGTGATTCGCTAATCGATCCCATATCCACACTCAGCATTACTTCATTACTTCTTTTGGAATATTTGTGGATTTCTCTAGCTATGAGTTCTTTTCCTGTGCCGTTTTCTCCGCTAATAAAGATGTTAGCATCTGTTTTGGCAACTTTTTTAACCATATTCATAACACTTTTCATCGATTCTGATTGCCCGATTATTGAGTGTGATGCTTTTTTAAGTTCTTGTTTAAGGGTGTCTGTGGTATTCTTTAGCGATATATTTTCAACTCTACTCTTTCTAAGTTTCATTGCAGCATTAAGAGTAGATATTAGTTTGTTGTTGTCCCAGGGTTTTAATATGAAATCAAAGGCTCCTTTTTTAACTGCTTTAACGGCCAGTTCAACATCGCCATAAGCAGTAATCATAACCACACTTATTGTTGGATCATATTTCTGAATTTCTTTTAAAAGGAAAATCCCTTCATTACCATTATTTATTCCTGCCCTGAAGTTCATGTCCAGTAGCACAATGTCTATATTATTCTGCTTAATTAC
>PKTA01000123.1 GCA_002869365.1 Marinilabiliales bacterium
CCTTTGTGTACTTCGTGATGCACTTTGTGTTCCTTTGTGTTTAATCTCAAAAATATACACTCTTTCCTTTCAACTTCTATTATTCTTTTACCACGAAGGAACACTAAGGATAACACTCAGAAGCACTAAGTTTTTACTTCCTTTTTACTTTGCGATCTTTGCGAACCACTTTGCGACCATTGCGGTTAATCATACGTTTAATCTTATTTTAATCTCCAAAAACATAAACTCCACCATCCTGTGCTCCAACAATAATCATATTTTCAATTACAGCTGCAGTGCCTATTATGGGGATGCCAATCTCGTAAGACCATATTTTCTTACCCGTTTTCAAATCCAACATATATATCCTGCCATCAGTTGAGGTAATTATCACCTTATCATTGGCAATAATTGGTGAACTCTCTATTTTCCTAAGCGTTTTAAACTCCCACAATATATCACCATTATACTTATCAAAACAGTAAAGTTTTTTATTTTGAGATCCTATAACTACTTTATTTTCAGATATTGCAGGTGATCCCAAATAGGCCCCCGCGCCTTCAAATTTCCAAATTATTTTCTTCTGTGAAATATCAACTTTAAAAAACACACCATCATAATTTCCAAAATAAGCATTATTGTTTTCTATTGCTGCAGAAGATGCTATATATGTACCAATATTAACTGTATCGAACTTAATTCCATTTTTAGTATTTACAATATGGAGATAGCCATCGCAACCCCCAAAAATTATGACTTTACCATTGCTGGCTGCAGCACCGTTTATAAAATTATCAGTTTCATATTTCCACAAAAGTTCTCCTGTTTTTGCATTTAATGAATACAGGAAATAGTCGTAACTACCGAAGATGATTTGCTTACTTTTTCCGTCTTGCTGATATGCCCAATTAGCCGAACCCGATATTTGCCCTTCGGTTTTAAATTGCCATTTTTCCTCACCAGTTTTAGCATCAAGAGCAAACATAATTCCTTCCAAAGAACCAACATAAACAGTTTTATCCAGCAATAAAGGTGCTGCCTCTATTGATGTTTCTGTTTTAAATTTCCAGTTTAATTTTCCTTTTTTTGAAATTGAATAAACTCCTCCATCATCGGAACCAATAAAAATATCTTTTCCACAAATTACTGGTGATGACTTTATGATATCTTCAGTTTGAAACTTCCACAATAACTTTAGTGAGTTAGGAAGATTAACATCAGTATTTCCGGTTAATGCAGCATCAGAGCGATATGAAGGCCAGCAATCATTTTGCGTTGTCCCTGCCAATGGAATCCAAAAAATCATCAATATTATTATATGCCTCATTATCATCTTATTTCATGGAAATGGCCCCTGTAGGACAAGCCACAGCGCATTTCTCTGCTGTATTTGAAAATATTTTATTTATCGATTTATTAAATGGAATACTAATCTCCACATCGAAACCACGACGGATATTTGTAAACCCCAATGAGTCTTTTTCCAGAGCAGAAATTTCAACGCATAAATCACATTTTATACATTTTTCCGGCTCATAAACTATTAAATCATGTTGGAAGTACTTTTTAATTTTCTTCCTTTCTCCATATAGAAATTTCTTTCTGTCGGCTTGATACTCATCAGCAAAAATCCTAAGTTTACAAGTATCTGGCTTTCTGCAATCGCAATGCATACAACGTTTTGCTTCGGCTATAGCCTGATCAATTGTAAAATTATCAAGCTTTTCACTTTCTATAATTTGACGTTGGTCAGAAGTCGCTTCCTTTGAATATTCCTGAATTTCTTCATCAAAGAGCTTGCCAAATTTGGAGTTAAACATCCTGTGTTTTTTCTCAGGGTTTTCCCCATTCAGATACTGATGTACAGATAGGGCTGCTACTTTTCCCTGAGCCACGGAAGTTACTGCCATTCGTCGGGAACGGATAATATTTCCGCAGGCAAAAATTCCCTGCCCGTTTACTTCAAAAGTATCTCTATTAATTACAAGTCCGAATTTATCATTTTCAAATCCGAATTCTTCGAGATTAGAACCATCGAAATTACCCATTGCAATAACAACTGCATCAAACTTGCCTTTAATCTCATCATCAAATAAATCTTTGTCTATCAGTTTATTAAGACGAAATTCAGCACCAAACTTTTTCAAAACATCAATTTCTGCATCTATGGCCAAATTTGGTAATTTTTCTTCCGGGATATCATATCTCAAGGTGCCACCTGCTTCTTCATTTTTGTCGAAAAGCACACATTCATGCCCATGTTTTAAAACATAAAATGCACATGCTAATCCTGCAGGACCGGTACCTATTACAGCTACTTTCTTATTGCTTTTTGCTTCCTTTTGAGGAAGATGAAAATCTTTATTTTCCAGATCTTCTGCAGCCACAAACCTCTTCAAACTACAAATGGAAACAGCCTCATCGACTTGTGTTCTGCGACAGGCTTTTTCACAAGGGGCTGGACATATATAGCCCAGAATTAAGGGCAGGGCAATTTCCTGCTTTACAATTTCTAGTGCTTCATCAAACTTGCCTTCTGCAATAAGTCTGTTCATAAGCGGAATATCCATAAAGGCCGGACAACTGGGACGACATGGTGCTTCGCAATCGCCAACATGATCGCTAAGCAGAAGTTCAAGGGATTCTTTTCTCGCCTCATAAATCTCATCATCATCGGTAATGATTTCCATATTATTGTCGGCTGGCAAAGCACAAGAAGGATGTAGTTTTCCTGTTTTAGCATCTTTTACCAAACATAGCATACATGAAGGATGGTTGGTAAAGCCTTCATGAAAACACATTGTGGGAATTTTTATCCCTATGTTTTCAGCAGCTTTCAAAACGCTTGTTCCTTCGGCAACTTCTATGCTTATATTATTTATTTTTAGTTTAATCATTGTAAAATCACAGCATTAACAGGACATACCTGACGACAAATATCGCATTTTATACATTTATCATTATCCACAATATGCACTTCATAAGGTTTAAAACCTATGGCATCTGTAGGGCATTCCTGAGCACATTTAGTACATCCGATACACTCATCATTAATGAAATATTTCACCAGTTCAGTACATTTTCCTGTGGGACAATTTCCATTAATATGCTCAATATATTCGTGTTTAAAATATTTTAAAGTAGAAAGAACAGGATTTGGAGCAGTTTTACCCAATCCGCACAGACTGCCTTTTTTTGTGCTTTCTGCCAGTTTCTCCAGAATTTCAAGATCCTCTAATTTGCCTTTTCCGCTACATATTTTTTCCAGAATTTGCAACATTCTGCGAGTACCTACCCGGCAGAAAGTACATTTACCGCATGACTGATCTTGTGTAAACGACAGAAAATATCTTGCAATATCCACCATGCAATCGTCCTCATCAAGCACAACCAATCCGCCGGAGCCCATCATTGCTCCTGCTTCGGAAAGGGATTCAAAATCTATTGGAATATCAGCCATCGACTCAGGAATACAACCTCCCGAAGGGCCTCCAATCTGAACTGCTTTAAAAGCCTTTTCATTGGGAATTCCACCGCCTATCTTTTCAACAATTTGCCTGATTGTTATTCCTATGGGAACTTCAATAAGTCCTCCCCTACTAATTTTACCTGCTAGGGCGAATACCTTTGAACCTTTACTATTTTCAGATCCAATTTTGGCAAAAGCTTCTGCCCCTTGCTTGATAATCCATGGAATAAGAGAAAATGTTTCAGTATTATTTATAAGTGTTGGATGGTCCCACAATCCTTTCTCTGCCGGAAAAGGAGGACGCATACTTGGAATTCCTCTGTTTCCCTCAACTGAAGCAATTAGTGCAGTTTCTTCTCCACAAATAAATGCTCCGGCACCTTCAAAAACTTTCATTTCAAAGGAAAAACCTGAATTCATAATATTATTCCCCAGCAATTTATTTTCTTCACACAATTTCAGGGCTTCTTTTATTCGGCTTACTGCCAGAGGATATTCTGCACGTATATAAAACAATCCGGATTTTGCTCCAACGGCATAGGCTGCAATCATAAGTCCTTCAATAATTCTGAAGGGATACGACTCCAAAAGCATCCTATCCATAAAGGCTCCCGGATCACCCTCATCACCATTGCAAATAACATATTTTATTTCAGAATCAGCATTCTTAACTATCTCCCATTTTATTCCTGAGGGGAATCCTCCTCCACCTCTACCTTTGAGACCACTTTGTTTTATAGTGTCGATAATTTCGTCAGGAGACAAGTGAGTAATACATTTTTCGAGTGCCTGAAAACCGCCAAGTCGCTTGTATTCAGCCAGATCATTTGGCTTAATAAAACCTCTGTGCTCTGTTGCAATGTTTATTTGACCATCGAGAAATTCAGCTACCGGCGAGTCGACCATCTCGGAGGAATATCTTTGTGTTGATTTTGGGATTCCATTGATCACATAATCATCAAAAAAGCCTAGAGCATTTGTCCTCAATCTGGTAAATAAATTTTTCGATTTGAAATGCTTTCTAACTATTTCATTAACCTCTTCAGCCTTAATTTTAGTATAAAAATAAGGTGTTTCATCAGGTTTGTGAATCTCCAGCAATGGCACCTGATTACAAATTCCTACACATCCAACCTGTTTTACTTCAACATTTGTATTATTGGATTTGAGGGACTTTTCCAACTCCATTTTAACATTGGAACTTCCACTAGCAACGCAACAGGAACCTAAACCAATACGTATTTCACCTTCTGATTCAGTTTTAGCTCTTGACAGAGATGCCTTTTTACTTTCCGGGTTTTTTTCCTGATCGAGAAATTCTTCAATTATTTCTGATACTTTAGAAGGCTCTACATGACCAAAAGTAGTATTATCAATTTGTACTACCGGAGCAATTGTACAGCAACCTAAACATGCAACTTTGTCAACAGTAAAAAGCTTATTTTTATCAGTATCTTCTTCATCCTTCAGATCCAGTTCTCTTCTGAAGGCATCGTAAACCAGCATTGCACCTTTTACATGGCATGCAGTTCCAACACATACTTTGATAATATGCTTTCCAACAGGATTATGGCGAAATTGAGAATAAAATGTAGAAATCCCATAAATTCTGGCCGGGCTAATATCAGTAGTATCGCATACCCTTTGCATGGCTTCTTCCGGCAAATAGTTAAATTCTGCCTGAATTGCCTGCAAAATTGGAATCACCGCGTCAACAGTTTTACCTTTTTCTGCAACTATTTTATCTACTACTTCTATCATTTTCCTATACAGAATAAATGTTTATTCCCTCTAATATAAATTTTACCATCTGCAAAAGCAGGAGTTGTCATACCATCTTCGCCAAGCGGGCAATCTCCTATTGACTCATACTCTCTACTTGCCTTAAAAATATGCATAATTCCCTGCATGTCCATCAAATATATTTTTCCTTCTACCATCATTGGTGACGAGTAAAAACCATTATCATTTTCCTGCTCCCAAAGTATATCTCCTGTTTTGGCATCATAGCACAAATACACGCCATAACTTGTAGCCATAAACATTAACTCTTCGGTTGCAACCGGACTGGGAACATCCGACATATAATCAGTGCTCTCCCATAAAATTTCAGGATTTTCTCCGGTTTTAATTGCTACCAACTTAGCATATTCATTAACTGCAAAAACTAATCCATCAGCATAGGCAACAGATGGCCCTACTTCTCCATAAGTACATTTTACACTCCAGTTAAGTTTCCCTGTTAAAGGATCATATGAATCTACTGATGGTTCAGCAAATAAAATTACTTCGGTTCTGTTTCCGGTATTAACTACCACCGGTGATGCCCATGAAACCTTGACTTTTCTTGGCGTTTCCCAAAGGGTTTTGCCTGTGGAAAAATCGAGACCCATAACTTTTGGCGACTTCTTAATATCGTATTGTACAATCAGTACATTTTGGTAAAGCATTAATGATGAAGAATGACCATAATGATTATTAGGGTCTCCAAGATTTCTCGCCCATACTCTATTACCCTCCATATCAAAGGCAATTATATCTCCATTTGCAAAAATTGCATAAACACGCCTTCCATCAGTTGTTAATGAAGGCGCTGCCTGACCAGTATCTTCTGTAACCTCAGGCGATGTAGCAGGCGATCCTTCTATATCCTTCACCTCTCCTGTCCATAATATTTTACCGGAATTCCTGTCAATACAATAAACTTCACGCTGGGCGGAATTAGCACCTGAAACAAAAATTTTATCTTCCCAGATAATGGGGGAATTATACCCATGAAGTGGAATTTCAACCTTCCAAACTACATTGTCTCCGGTTGTTGCATCCCAACTAATCGGTATATTTTTTCGATATGATATTCCATTACCACCTGGTCCTCTGAAAGAAGGATGATTTCCTATAATTTCCTCTTCAGAAGGATATTCGCTAAGTTTTTTTTCTGGCTCTACAACAGCCTTTTTTTCATTAGTTTCTGCGACAATCTTCTTTTCTGTTTTAACCTCTTGTGCTTGTTCTTTAGTATTGCTAACTACTTCTTCAACCTCTTCTGCTTTTTCAGTATCATCATTTAAAACAATGTCTTCTTTCTCTGAAGAATCTTTTATTATAACAGTTTCATTATCTGACACTTTATTTTCGACAGGAGCATCTACACCGCCATCTTTCATGCTAGCAATTGTAAATTCATTCGACAAATCATTGTGTGTAAGCAAGGCTAAAAACAAAGCAATTCCCACAAGAACAATTCCGCTTATTGAAATCCACTTTCTGGCATTTTTTTGTTCCAGGAAAGAGTTTTCTGTTTCACCAACAACTACCTCTTTTGGTGTATTCGATTTTATTATCTGCATCGCAATAACCAAAACAGCAAGGCTTAACAGTAATAGATAACCGCCAGTTCTTACCTGCCATTGATTAGTAAAATATGCCTTTCGCGAAAGCAAATCCACTGTTCTTATCTGTTGCCTCAACAAACTATCAGCAGGATTATGGTTTAAATTTTCAACCAGAGAGTTGATTAATTCGGTATTTACAGGATCAATGGTTTTGTATTGAGCATAGTTTATTATTAAAATTACGGAAATAACAAAAGCGAATATGCCCGCAATTTGAGCTATTCGTTTCCAAAGATTTATGTTTGTTTTATTACTACTCATATATTTTATTTTTAGTTAAAAACTAAAAACTAACAACTAAAAAATAATTTCTATTTGTCCATTTTTAATGTTTTAACAGTTGACACTAACATTCTAAGTAATTCTTTACAATCATTCTTTAAACTGATATGTGAAGAATCTGAAATATAATCTGTGTCTTTTAATAAATCAATCCAATAAATAGTTTCATTTGCTTCCTTTAATGAAATACTCATTTTATGAATAAAATCAGCTCTGCTTTGAGCAAATTCCGGTTCACGAATTAATGCTCCAACTGCTGTTCCACTTCTTAATAGTTGTCTACTCAGAACATATTCTTTTTTTTCAGTCTGTAGTAATTGAGAAAGTTTTACAATTCTAATGGCAAAATCATAACTTTTTGTATTTAAAACTGAATTTCTCATAATCCTATCTAATAAACTCCTTAAACATTCTATCTTAACTTTTAACTTCTAATTTTTAACTTTTCACTTTTAGTTTTTAACTTTTCACTTTTAGTTTTTAACTATTAGTTGTTTCCACCGGACAATAATCCATACACCTGGCACAACTCAAACACTCACCCTTATTTGGCTCGTAATCTGTTCGATATGTAAAGATTGACAAACCGGCAAGCGTTAAACCAAATACTAATCCCAGGAATCCACCAAGAATCATTCCTCCGACATAAAAATCCTCTATTATTTCATTTGCCTCTGTAAATAATTGCTGATCGGATTTCCCTGCTGACCTGTATGCTTCTATCTCCAGAGGTTCTACATATTCACTATCGTTTTGTATTTCCGGATTGTTTTTTTGCTCAAGAATATCTTGGGCAAGCCTGACTTTTGGATGAACCATGGCAAGGTTTTCATGAAACTGCGATCCTGTATAAACCCCAACAATAATTAGTGCAGGAATAATGGCTGCCAAAATCAAAAACCTCCTTACGGTATTTTTACGAGGTTCTCTTATTTTCAACATATCGGGCTCCTCAATTGCTCCAAAAGGACAAGAATTCTCACATAGTTTACACTGTATGCATTTTGATGGTGTAATAGTCATATGTTGCCTGGAAACTCTACTAAACAAATTTAATAGGACACCATAGGGACAAAAGAAACGACAATACGGGCGGGCGATAAACACACTTGTAAGTAAGAATACTCCACCAAGTAAAAACATTAGAAAGTCGGCATCCAATCGGTAAAATCCTATAAATGGATCGTAGCGGCAGATGATAAAATCCGTTGATGTGGCAGCATAAAGTATTGCCAGTCCAAAATAAATGTAAGGTATTAGCCCCAGTAATTTCTGAAGCCACGATTTCATCTGCTGAGGCTTCCATATAAAAATATCCTGTATTGCTCCCAAAGGGCATACTCCGGCACAAAAAACTCTTCCAAAAAGCAAAGAATAAACAAGTGGTATCACAAAAAATGCAATCACCGTAAGCGGGATTTTATATCCCGGATTGAATAATGCCAAAGCAACATTTTGAATTGAGCCCACAGAGCAAACGCATCCCTCACGGTAAAAACCAAAATATAAAATTGAGAATATGGATACCCAAAACACCCCTCTGCGTGATCTTTTTTTAAGAACCAACCAACTAACCACCGATAAAGCAACTATCAAAACAAAAACATCAAAAAATTCCATGAAATCGGAGCGAGGAACCGGAACCTGAGTTTCGGGTTGTATATGTCCTGAATCAAACTCAGGCTTGGGAAATCGTTGAGCCTGAACATCAATTGCCTGTAATGACATTAGAATAGTAATAAAAAATACTATTTTTATTATATATGTCTTTATTCGGCTATATCTCATGTCCACTAAAACCTTTAAAAAGAGAATTACTACTTGCAGGTACTCTGCTAAAAGCATCTGCCGGACAATTTCTTGCTATAGCACATTCGTTGCAGTTTACACATATATCGTGTCGTACTTGCAACTGAAGGGAACCATTACCAAAGGCATCACAACCAGCAACACATTTACCACAGCCAATGCATAGATCTTCAATTATCTGATATTCAAAAAATGGATCTTCAACAAATTTTCTTTCGATAGCAGCTGTAGGACAAAGTTGATTTTCAGCAGCAGTAGTTAACTTTTTGGTTCCGGGCTTGAAAAATCCTCCGCATAAATCACAATATCCACACATATCGAAAACATGTACACATTTTACAGCAGAAGGCGTTAAAACACAATTTGTTACGCATCTTCCACATTGAATACATTTTTCAGGATCCAATTGCCAAACCAAATCTTCCGAAGAAGCATCCTTGGCAAGGAATATTCCTAGTCCTCCTAAGGTTATGCCGGCGGAAATTCTTAAACTTTTGTTTATGAAATCTCTACGACTTGTTTTTTTATCGGAATTTGTATTATCCATTTTTATAAACATTATGCACCTACGGCGCATTTTTAATTTTTTATTTTCTTTTTCTATAAACATTGTGCTCCGATGGAGCACGGTGAATTATATTTCTTTTCTATAAACATGGTGCTCCGCTGGAGCACTTCTGATTGACCATCATTTATTATAATCATAATGCTCCGCTGGAGTATTATATTCTGAATTGGTATTGACGATTTATTATTTATATGCAAATTATCATTCATTTTCACAAGACCTTTTTTAGCCCCGGAGGGGCTGTATGTTTATAATAAAATCAGTTTTTGACCACTTTTTTGCCATCTTACAAATCATTTTCATTCATTAATTTTTCAACTACCAATTCATATGTTTTAACATGATGCTCCGCTGGAGCATTTACAATTAACTACCATTTTTTCTACAAACATAATGCTCCGAGGGAGCATATCTATTTAGATATTTA
>PKTA01000125.1 GCA_002869365.1 Marinilabiliales bacterium
AACCAAATGTTGGTAGCAATTTTGATTTTTTTTAATATGCTTTCTGTCTTTATATTGTCATTTCGGGACTGTTCCCTTAGGAACAAAAAGTGGTAGAAATGAAATCAAACCCTATAATTAAAAGTTCCGTAGGAACGTAATATATCTAGCGTTTTAATGGAATCGATAATTTTCAACAGATATCCATAGATAAAGATAAATAAAGCAAAAGAAGAAAAAAAGAGGAAATTCGAGGAAATTCAACGCATTTCAAGGAAAAAACAGGAAAAATAGCGAAACATTGTTATCTGTATAAAAGTGGTCTGCCAGAAACAAAATATGGGTTTAATGAAATCAACCCTATAGATAAAAAATACCTTAGGCACGTAATATCATATAAAACCATTTTATTTTTTACTCTTCTGAGGAAATCCAAAAACAATATTTTTTATGGATTATATCAGTTAAACATTAAGATTTTTTCTGTATTTAAATAGGATGCTTTCCTTATTTTTGCACAAAAATTAGATAAATGAAAAAAATTATAGTTTTAGTTTTTAGTGTACTTATCACTACTGCCATATATTCACAAAACAATAATATTATAAATCATAATATTTGGGCTGAAATTAATCCCTCTACTTCCGAATTGTTGGTTGTGGATACTATGACTTTAAGTAATGATGTGGAAAGAGTTTTTCAACTCAACAGTAAGTTTAAAGTAGAGAGTAAATCTAAAGATGTAAAACTCGAATTGGTGTCAGATGGTAATACCGCCGATGATATTGGCATGGATAGAGATAATGAAACCGATAAGGTTGTACTTTCAAAATATAAAATAAGTGGTAATGCAAAAACGGTAATTATTTCCTTTAGCGGAAGTTTAGCTTCTGAACTGGAAGACAGCAAGGAAAACTATCAAAGAGGTTTTGCACAATCGCCGGGAATTATTAGCGATAAAGGAGTTTATCTTGCCGGTTCTACCTGGTGGGTGCCTGTATTTGAAAACTCTCTTATGACCTATAAACTGACCTCTGTTTTACCAAAAGACTGGAGAAATGTAACTACAGGATACCGCACGCTTGATAAAGTGGAAAATGATAAACATATCGATACCTGGGTTTGTGATAGCCCTCAGGAAGAAGTGTTTTTGATAGCTGCAGCCTTCAACGAATATTCCTATGATATGAATAGTGGGGTTAAAGCCATGGCATTTTTACGTACTCCCGACGAAGGTCTTGCTAATAAATATCTTGAAGTTACTGAGCAGTATATGGATATGTATGTGGGCATGGTAGGCAAGTATCCTTATACCAAATTTGCCTTGGTGGAAAACTTTTGGGAAACAGGTTACGGAATGCCTTCTTTCACCCTTTTGGGAGAAAAAATTATACGCTTTCCTTTTATCCTTCATTCCTCATATCCTCACGAACTACTTCATAACTGGTGGGGAAACAGCGTTTACGTTGATTTCAATACAGGTAACTGGTGTGAAGGTTTAACAGCTTTTATGGCCGATCATCTTATAAAAGAACAAAGAGGAGCGGGAGAGGAGTATCGTCGTTCTACATTGCAGAAATATTCTAATGTTGTTACACCCGTAACGGATTTTCCTTTAAAGGATTTCCTTTCACGCCATGATGGCGCCAGTGAAGCCATTGGTTATGGAAAAAGCATGATGATGTGGCAAATGCTTAGAAGAAAAATTGGTGATGATAAATTTACCGAAGGCATTGCACTGTTTTATAAACAGCAGAAGTTTAAAACAGCATCTTTTGATGATATCAGATCGGCAATGGAAACCGCTAGTGGCGTTGATTTAAAAGATTTCTTCAATCAATGGGTTAACAGAAGCGGAGCGCCTGAAATTGCCATCGATAATTTTAAAAGCGAGGAGATCAATGGCAAATATCATAATGTGCTAAAATTAAAGCAAATACAAAAAGATGACGCTTTTGATATCGATATTCCTGTGGGCGTTTTAACAAAAACAGGACTTGAAAGTTTCGTTTTTAATATGAATAAAAAATCACAAGTATTTGAGTTTGATGTAAAGAGTGAGGTGATAAAAATTTCCGTCGATCCTCAATATGATATTTTTAGAGTTTTAAATCCTGCGGAAGTTCCATCAACATTATCAAAAATATGGGCTAGTATTGATAATATCTTTGTCTTGCCTTCGAAGGCAGATGAAAATAACAAAGAATTGTATCAAAAATTTGCCCAGGCATGGAAAGATGCTGATAATGATAATTTTACAATAGTTTTCGACAATGAAATTTCTTCGGTGCCTGAGGATAAAACCTTATGGATACTGGGTTTTGAAAATAAGTTTGCAACTGATTTCAATAAGGAAATATCACAATATAATTCGGGCTTTTCCAATGATAGCGTGAAGTTTGAAGGAAAGAATCTGAAAAAAGCCAACAATTGTTTTATGCTTACCAAAGCAAGAAATAATGATTTGAATAAGCAGGATATTTTCATTTCTCTTGACAACGAGGCTTCCATTGCCGGATTGATACGTAAACTTCCTCATTATGGAAAATATAGTTTCCTTGCCTTTTCAGGCGAAGAGCCTACTAATATCGCCAAAGGTCAGTGGCCGGTGGTAAACTCTCCTCTTGTAAAAGTTCTTATAGATGAAGGTTCTGATGTTTCAATGATAGAATCCAGACAGGCACTGGCAAGTTTAAAGCCTGTATTCTCTGAGAAAAGAATGATGGAAAGCATAAAGTATCTTGCTTCCAAAGAGTTGAAGGGTAGGGGAATAGGAACTCCCGAAATTGATATGGCTGCCGAATATATTGCAAAAGAGTTTGCCAAAGCCGGTTTAAAGCCTTTGGGCGAAGACTATTATCAGAGTTTTAAACATGAGTTTGAAGGAAAAGGAAGTATAGGTCTGAAAAATGTTGTTGGTTATATACCCGGTAATGATGATAAATTCAAAAATGAAATTGTAGTTTTATCCGCTCATTACGATCATTTGGGATTGGGCTGGCCCGATCATCATAGCGGTGATGAAGGTAAAATTCATTATGGTGCCGACGATAATGCAAGTGGAGTTTCAATCATGCTGGAACTGGCCCGTTCGTTATCAAAAACGGCCAAACCTGCACGTACAATTATTTTTCTTGCCTCTACGGCAGAAGAGGCAGGTTTAATAGGAAGCCGCTATTTTGTTAAACATAGCAAGGAGTATTTTAAAGACGGAATATTTGCAAATGTAAATCTGGATACCGAAGGCAGTTTGTTCGACAAAAAACTAATGGTTTTAAATGCCAATACCGCCCGTGAATGGAAGTTTATCTTCATGGGCACCGATTATACCACAGGAGTTTTAACTCAGGTAGTGGAAAACGATATAGATGCCAGCGACCAGGTTGCTTTTATCGAAAAGCAAATTCCTGCGGTTCAACTGTTTACCGGTGCTACTGAAAATTACCACCGACCTTCTGATACTTACGAAAATATTGATGGCAAAGGACTTGTAAAGGTTGCTACTGTTGCCAAAGAGGTTATAGTATATTTGGCCGACAGAAAGGACCCCATGCCATTTACCGGTAGTGGAGCCAAACCAAAAGTTGAAACTGAAAAGCCCAAAGAAGCCAGAAAAGCAAGCACAGGCTCAGTACCCGATTTTGCCTTTAGAGGCGAAGGCGTAAGAGTAGGAAGCATTATCCCCGGCTCGGCAGGAGAAAAAGCCGGACTTATGGTTGGAGATATAATTGTAAAACTCGACGATGCAGATGCTAAAGACTTGCGTGCATATTCCACTCTTTTAAAACAATATCAACCAGGTGATGAGGTGGTTTTAACAGTATTGAGAGATGGAGAAAGCCAGACTATAAATTTGGTTTTGGGAGCGAGATAGGTTTTTAACTTGGTCATTATTATTTCATAGCATTTTTTTAAGAATCTTCTGAAGCGTTAAATGGAAGAGATATAAAAATTCGGTTCCTTCATTTTTTGTGGATTCTAACCAGATTTTTCCACAAAGTAATTGCATTATACCTTCAGATATGGATAGTCTGAGGCTCGTACCATTATGTTCTCGGTTATTGGATGTGTATTCCTGCTTAAAACAAAACTATGGAATATTTTCTCTTGTGATTTCTCCTCAATCCCTTTTCCGGTATCAAATACAAAGATTTCAAGATTATTATTTTTTAATTCATAGCCCAGCGTAATACTTCCATTTTTTGTAAATTTAACTGAGTTATCTACCTGTTGAGTAAAAGCCTTTTGAAGTAATTCTCCATCAGTATTAATGGTTGTTTTATTAGAATTGTCTGGAAATTTTAGAATTAGTTCCAGATTCTTGTTCAAAAACAAATAAGCCAATGTCGTCGATTTGTCGGCATTGGCTTATTCATTTTTAAAACAATTAGAATATCGGTAATTGTTATACTATTTATTCCTTGTCATTTTAATTAGTGAAATAATTGACGATTTTTATTCATCTATATACTTTTCAAAATGGTTCTTTTTTACCCTTTGGTTGTAGGTAATTATTGAGGTTCCTTTTATTCCGAATGCAACTTTTGGCATTAGATAGCGGTATAATACTCCTGTTCCTGTACCCATAATAACATGGGAACTAACATTTCCCTTACCTCCTGGAACATCAACTACACTAACATATGCATATTTTGGGTCCTTGTTTAAAATTGCATTATCTATCACTTCGGCATCTACTATCTCAAATTTGTAGGGATATACTTCTTTAATTTCTTCTTCTGTTAAGCCTTTTTTTACTTCCATTTTGTCAACTAAAAGTGTTAGGTCTTTTAGTTCTAGTGAATTTTCTTTTATCTGTTTATGTATTTTAGTAATCTTATGATCAGGACTGGAAATAAGATAATTTAAAATGTATTGCATTTGCTCGAGACCGAATACAGCATCAGAAATAGATGGGTAAACAGTTGGTAGGTAGACTTTTATCATTGATTTAGGGTCGCCAATTTCAAGTGTAGTAATTACATTAGCAAGTACACTATATCTTGTTGACACATTGTAAGTCATATTTCCATTTCTGTCAGCACTCCAACCTGCGGGTTGTCCGTTCCTCCCTAATCCTGTTTTATATCTTTCATAGTCAATATACTCTCCAAACTTTAATAAAACATACTTATCCTTATTGCTTTTTACAAGATCTTCAGCTTCCGACATGGGGAGATATTTAATATTTTCAGAAAATGTCCATGAAATTTCAATTGCATCTTTTAAAGCCTTATTTCTACCTTTAATCTGATCTTTATAATGTTTTAGTTTTCTTCTATCTTTTTTTTGTAGTTTTTTTACTGTTTTTGCATCTTCTTCTTCCATGGCAACAACCAAGGTTGCATCCTTGATTTTTTGAGCATCCTTAGGAGATGTTAATGAAAATTGAGCATTTAGGTTGTTTAACATTAATGCCATCGCGAATAAAATTATTATCTTTTTCATAGAATAATGGTTTTTGTGTTTGTCAAATTAAAATTTGTATTTAATATATTTATTGAATATTATCTTGATTTAATTTTTAAAATTCGGATAGAAACTTAATCACTATGAATGCTCTCTCAAAAACTCATCAGAAGTATCATTCCATTTGTCAAGCAGTTTGCTTTTCATTTCGTAATTCTGGTTGAAAAGTTCATTGGATTTCTTAATGGCTTCATTTACTTCATTTACAGCCTCATTAAATTTTTTAATATCCTCATTGGTTATGTCTTTTTTCCTTTTCGATTTATAGGCTTTGTCGAGTTTGTCAAATTTATCTAATTTCATAAAATTGTCTTTCTGGCTAACATATGTAGTTTTTGATTCTTTATTGAGGAAACGCAGGTATTCGATTCCCATTCTTTTCATACGGATATCTCCCTGAAATGATTTTGTTTTTTCCAATTCTGCAATACCTTCTTCACTGAACTTTTCCAATGTTGAATTATGCTGAACAAATGCATTCAAATCCTTGTTGGTTAAAGCGGCCATTACATATGAATCTTCCTTATAACTTTTGAAAAATATCAAATAAATAGTGTTGTAATATTTCAAAGCTTCTCCGGCTTTACGTATTTTTTCACTCATTCTGTCTTCTTCAGATTCAATGAGTGTTATGTTATATTTAGCGGCAAAATCTTTTTCCGCTTTCTTAACGATGTCAAACGACTCATGAAGTTTTTCACTTGCAAGTTCCTTTGCTAATAAATATGCCTCCATATTATCGTACGATTGTTCTGCAATAGCTTCCATATCAAGAATCTTTCCATAATCCTCTTTTAAAATAGTATAATCCAGATTCAGATATTCCACTATTGCCTTCTTCAAAGTATCGTCTTTATAAAAAGAATGTTGCCTGTTAATTTCAGTTCTAACTTCCCTTATTTCATTCAATAATTTTTGCCTTTTCTTTTCTACTCGTTTTGCTCCTTTGCTATGTGCCATAGCTTTAATGTATTGCCAGGTTTCGTTTTTTGTTTCCGACAAAGGGTCAATTATTTTACCCATATACTCCGCCGCTTCCTGTGAAGTTTGGCAATGTGATTTATTGATAAATAAAATTGAAATCGTTAAAATTGAAATAATGATTAATATTCTTTTCATTCGATTATTTGTTTATTAGATTAATCCAATCGTTTAAAATACTGTATGCTTCTTTAATATAAATATCTTTTTTTATACTATTTCTTTTGTTTTCTTCGAACTCACTATCAGGATCTTGCAGTTGGCTTAAATCAACAAGTGAAGAAGGTTTTTTAATCTCAATAAGATAATTCTCCGTAATAATTTCAGTCTCTCTTTCCTTCTCTTGCAGTTTAAAGTATGTTTCAAATTCATTTAGTTCCAATGGAATTTTAAACTCTTCTTTAACTGAATACTTAGAATTATTTTTTTCTATTAAGTTAAAAGAACTATCAGTTTTTATTCGTTGAGAACTAAGACTTCTTAAATATTTTACCGGCAGTGTATCAAGAGCTTTAAAATATGTTTCTTTATCCACTGTTGTATTGTCCAATGCCGATTTGTAATTCCTTTCACTATAAGTATCATGATTAAAATAATCAGGTAATACTATATCCGGTATTACACCACGTTTTTGATTACTTGTACCGTCGACTCTAAATATTTCTGCTGTAGTTAATTTCAAAAAAGCATCATGGGTTTTATAATTATTTCTTGTGTCGATGGGAATAATCTCTTGTGCAGTTGCCTTTCCAAATGATTGTGAACCAACTATTACTGCTCGGTTATAATCTTGCAAGGCCGCAGCAAAAAACTCTGATGCCGATGCACTAAAGGTGTTCATTATTACCACAAGAGGTCCATCGTAAATAGTTCCTCTGTTCATATCTCTTAAACTTTGAGGGTCTTCGCCTCTTTGTTTTGCTATGGCTACTGCCCCAAAATCGATAAATATACCTGCCATGTTAATTGCTTCAAGTATTGATCCTCCGCCATTGTAGTTAAGATTAATTATCAGCCCGTCAATATTGTCTTCCTTTAAGCGTATAATTGATTTTGCCATGTCAGAAGCACTTCCGTTTACAGTATAATTTAAATCGCCTCTTTCAACATAAAAACTCGGTAGATTAATATAACCTATTTTCTTTTCCCCTTCCAGAATATAACTATCTATTGCATTTTCATCATTGTCAATTGCTTCCTTCGTTAGCAAAACATCTATCTCTTTATTATTTTTCTTTAATAAATGGAAATTTACTTCCTCGTCTTCTACTTCAGAAATGAGTTTATTTATTTCATCACGAGTCATTTCTTCCAGAATATTTATTTTATTTTTAGATGTTCTTATACTTAAAACAATGTCGCCCTCATTAATCTGACCACTTATCCAGGCCGGACTGCCAGGAACTATTTCTGTAATTTCTACTTTTCCCAAATCATTTTTATATAATTCAATGCCAAAGGCGAAAATCTTTTTCGAAAGCATATTACTAAATTCCTCTTCCTCCTGAGGAGGGAAATATACAGTATGAGGGTCGAAGGCAGTGGCTATGGATTTTAAATATGCAGTTTCAACATATTCTCTTATATCTGTTCCTTCGTCATCAGAATCAATAGCACTCCTAAAACTATCAATTATTTTATTTTTCTCTTTTTCCAGGATTTCCTCTCTACTTAAACTACTGTCGGACACGCTCTTCCACGAAAAGTATGAGTTTAATGAATAGTACTTAACAAGTCCCAGAATAAATTCAGAAAGTTCTTTTTCGGTAAGGTATTCATTGTCAGTTTTTAAAGTAATAGAATCCTGTTTGCTGTAATTCAGTTTAGTTGATTTGAGTGCAGATAAAATAGAATCTGTATATAAAATCCGTTGCTGATAAATATTAGTTGTTACATTTACGAAACTTTCTTCTTTATTTAGGATTAACTCTGCCAGTTCCGAACGATAGGATTTCAAAGAGTCGATATCTGATTTTGTAAGAATAATTTTATAAGGATCGATATTTTTTATCAGTTCATCAATTGCAAGTTCAGAAAATTTCTCGTCCACCGTACGTGGAGAATAATGATGTTTTTGAATAATTTTTACCAGTGTATTTGCTTTGTATTCAATGGAGTAACTTTGTGAAAACAAGTTTAGTTGAGAAAGATATACTATTATTAAAAAGATAAATTTGATACTATTCTTCACTTTGCGTTTGTTTTAGGTTAATGTGAATTCGGTAATTTTTTCTACTAATCAATTTTATTTGGTTTTTAAGGGATAAAATTAAAAAAAAAATTGTGTTTTAAAAGGGAGATAATTTGGAATGGGTCTAAAAATCATTTGAAGTGAGCTATAAATTTAATTCACTAAATTATTAATCGATGTGTAGTTTTTTTTATTTATCTGTCAATTTGAATTTTCTTTTTTTCTATTCTCAGCCAAATAACAATAATGACGAGATAAAATCCTGCTAACAGAAGATCAATATATGGATAATTTGCCCCAACCCATTTTAGTTTCATATGAGGAAAATTTAAAACTAACTCCTAAAAAAACAAAAAAGACAACGATTATCTCAATCCACTTTTGTTTTTTTAAAGCATTATGCAGTATTTGATCTCTCAATTTCATTGTTTAAAATTTGCTTTTAATTCTTTCTGCATTGCAATTTAAACAAAAGTCTCTATGAACACATAATCCCGATCCGCAGTTTTTACATTTCCATCTTTCTTCCTCATATTGAATAAAATTTTCTATTCCTGCATCTTTTATAAAATCAAGATTTCCAATCATACTCATTCCATATTTTAAGCGATATCTTTTGTCAAGATTCTTCAACCTTGTACAAGGATATTTTTCACATTCGAAACATAATCCCGATTCAGTTTTTTTCAGTAATTCACAATTTGCAATACTACAACTTCTGCAATGTTTGGGTTTATTTACATCCTCCTTTTTAAAGCAACCTCCGCAAGGTTTTCTATCTCTTAAATGTCCGATACAAATTCCACAATTCATACCACATGGGGCTATCAATTCCTGATTATATAAATGCATTTTGCCTCTAATTTATTATCATTTTTCCGCTTGCAATAATTCCTTTTTCAGTGTGTAGTCTGTAATAATAAATACCCTTCTTCATTTTGCCTTTCCTGATTTCTATTTCTCCTGACTTAATATTTTCAATAGTATTAATAAGCTGTGCGTTTTGATTAATTATTTGAAGTACATAAATATTGGAATCGGAATAATCAAATTTTAAAGTAGTTGAATATGAGAATGGGTTTGGAAATATTTTCGGAGATTTTGTTTCAAAATGATACTCAGTTGAAACAAATAAATTACAAGGGGTTTCACGACAGTAATAATACAGAAATGTAGAGTAAACATATCTACTGTTCTTTTTAAAAGGGGCAAACATATCTTCAAAAAGTCCATAGTTTGATCCCATTCCTTCGTATAATGATTCCTCACCTTCAAAAACTTGGGTTGTAAATCCTAATA
>PKTA01000155.1 GCA_002869365.1 Marinilabiliales bacterium
AACTTTAGCGCACTCATAACTCTATGAACTTGTAACTTTAGGCACTTTAATAATTACTCTCCTTAATCTCAAAATGAGCCTGTGGGTGTAGACAAGCGGGACAAGTTTTTGGTGCTTTTTTACCTTCGTGGATATATCCACAGTTGCGGCATTTCCAGAAGAACACTCCATTGCGTTCGAAAACTACTCCATCTTCAAGATTTTGTGCCAGTTTGCGATATCTTTCTTCGTGTGCTTTCTCCACACGGGCAATCATCCTAAATGCTATTGCTACATCTTTAAACCCTTCCTCTTCTGCTATATTGGCAAATGTGGGGTACAGATCTGTCCACTCTTCATTCTCGCCTTCAGCGGCGGCCAAAAGATTTTCAGTGGTAGTTCCTATTTTTCCGGCAGGGTAGGAGGCCGTAATTTCAACCATACCGCCTTCAAGAAATTTGAAGAATCTTTTTGCATGCTCTTTTTCGTTAAGCGATGTTTCTTCAAATATTGCTGAAATTTGTTCTAATCCTTCTTTTTTTGCCTGTTTGGCGAAATAGTCATAACGCATTCTGGCTTGTGATTCGCCGGCAAAGGCTTTTAGTAAGTTCTGTTCAGTTTTTGTTCCTTTTAAACTTTTCATTGTTATATTTTTTTTGATTTTTATTTTAATTTATTGGTTCAAAATCTTCTTTTCCTGCTCCGCAATCGGGGCACATCCAGTCGTCGGGAAGATCTTCGAAGGCTGTTCCTGGAGGAATACCGGTCTCGGGGTCGCCTTTTTCAGGATCGTAGATATATCCGCATACCAAGCATTCGTATTTCGTAGACTTTGATAAAGCCTTGTCCTCCGTTTTTTCTTTTTTCTCAGGCTCCACATAGGTAGGTGCATTTTTTGGTGCCTTTCCGTTTCTCAAATCGCGATAATCTGCATATGTTAAAGGTTGTTTGCTGAGGTCGATTTCTTTACCTGACTTTAGCAATCCTATGAACAATATATGAGTTCCAACATCCACTGATTGTTCCAGTTCGCACTCGAAATAAGCAATAATTCCTTCTTTCAAAATGGGATTCCCCATTTCCGATATAAAGAAATTCTCATCTTCAAACTTATTAGCATCTTTTCCGCTGTTATAGCCGAATTTGCTGATAACTTTCTGATCTACATCTCTTTCCAATATAGCGAAGGCGAATTTCTTTGAAGCCATAATAAGTTCAGAACTCAGATTATCTTTATGGCAACTTATTGCGAATCTTTCGGGTTTGGCAGTAACCTGAAATGCCGTGTTTGCTATATAAGCATTTTTATGTCCCTCGAATTCAGTACTGATAAGATAAAGGCCATAACTTATTTTAAAAAAGGCTTCGTTACTTAGCATAATTAGTGTTTTAGTGTATAGCAAAGTTAATTATAAGCAGTAAGAAGGGCAATTATAATCGGCCGATTACAGTAATTTATAGAGAATCTAATTAATGTTAGATTCTATCTTATCAGAGTGAAAGTTCCATTATGTGAAAAAGGTGAAAATCCCGAGCATGAATTACCACTTAGGTAATTTAATTTATAAATATAAACTCCTGTTGGAGAAGGTTCTCCGTTATAATATGAATCCCAGCCCTCGAATACCGAATTTGAGGTAAATACCATTTGCCCCCAGCGGTTAAAAATTTGCATATTGAATTCGCTTATATCGTCGGTAATTCCAACCGATTGAAACTTATCATTTAGCCCATCTCCATTTGGACTAAAAGCAGTGGGGAAGTAAAGTTCTGATACCGGCAGATAGTTGGTTTTAATATTAATGGTATCGCTTGCTGTACAATAATCTTTTGTTACATTAACAAATACCATCGTATCTGATTTAATATCGTAGAGGTCAATTGTTTGTTCGAAACTTCCTGTTGACCACAAATATTCGGCACCCTCGTTTTGTGCATCTAAACTTATAGAACTACAAGCATCAATTGTGGTGTCGTTACCTATATTTACTGTTGGGAAATCGTAAATCGTCACATTCTCATACACAGTGTCTATACAATTACCTTGTTTGTAAACAATTAACTGCACTTTATAATCACCCGCTAAATCGTATTTATGTTTTGGAAGTATTTCGTTGCTTGTTTGTGAATCCCCGAAATTCCAATTCAAAGAATCTACAAAATCGGGTAATGAAGAGCATTGCGGATCGTAGGGGAAAAAGAATATCTCTTCTCCCCTGCAGGTGGATTGAGGACTGGCGTAGAAGTCGATGAAAGAATTGAAACTGAAATTTTCGAAATGAGTAAGAGTTTGCGACATACAATAGAATCCAATTTTACCGGGGGCGAAACATCCCTCATAATTGAAAATTACTTCTCCGTTTATTTTAATGAGTATTTTATTTGCAGTATAACTAAGTTCGAACTCATATTTTTCGTGTGGTTGCCAGCCCAGATTGTTACCATATTTTGTGTCAAGTAAATTACGTTTGGGAGGTGCGTCAGAATCTCCCCAGAAGAATTGTCCCAACTGGGTTTCTAAAATTGTTCCATTATAATGGGATAGTCGAAAGCCTTCCGTAGCCCTATATCCTGAAAAAAATGCTGTTTCAGCCTTCCAGTCGAAAAGAAAGAAATTGTAGGGGTTATCAGTACCTGTTTCTGATGGTTCATTATAGCCAAACACAAAACCAATGAAATCAGTATCCTGTCCCGTTTCAACGGAAATTGTTCCTTTAATATTTACATTTATTAAATTTTGATTATTTACGAAAAAAGTGGGTTCAAAAATATAGGATTCGTTGATAATATTATTTTCATCCAGGATATGCCAATCGCCATTTGGATTCCCTTTCATATGCCATGTATTAAAATCAAATAGGGTGTCGCACTCCTGAGCAGAAGTGTAAGTTGCTAACAAAGAAAGCGTTATTAATATAAATAAGTAACCCTTTTTCACGATTTCATCCTTACGTCCCTAAAGATAAGACGAAATTATCAAATAAAAGTTGTCTTTATTTAAATTCTTCAGTAATAACTTTTTTAAAACCTTGTGTAGCGTAAGTTTCGTATAATCCGTCATTTGTAGAATAGATAAAAAATGCTTCCAAATCAGGATTATTTTCCACAAATTCTCTGGCTTTTTTATAACCCATTACCATAAATGATGTAGCAAATGCATCAGCATAAGCTGTAGATTGATGCAGGACAGAAACGCTTAATAACCTGTTAAGTGCAGGATAGCCTGTTGACGGATTTATTGTATGCGAATATCTGATTCCGTTTTCCACATAAAACTTCCTGTAATTTCCTGATGTAGCTATAGATACATTTTCGAGTTGAGCGATGGCTTTTAAGTCTCTTTCGTCTTCTTTATTTTCTGCTGGTTTTTCAATTCCAATCTTCCATTTCGAACCGGAGGATTTTGTTCCCTTTGCTTTAACTTCACCACCAATATCAATAAGGTAATTATGTATATTTTTGCTTTCAAGAAAATCAGAAATCATATCAACTGAGTAACCCTGTGCAACAGCATTGAAGTCGAAGGTAATGCCCGGATTATCTTTAACAACAGCAGTATTCTTAATTTTTACTTTTTTATAACCTGTTAATTGAAGTAAATTATCAATCATTGAACTATCGATATTTCTGGTTTCATCGTAGCCAAAGCCCCAGGCTTTTGCCAGTTTCCCTACCGTGAAGTCGAAGGACCCCTTGGTTTGATTTGCAACATCAACAGAAATATTAAAATTGTCGATAAAATATTTATCGAGACTTACACTGCTATCATTATTATTAACTTTTGATAGTATTGAATTAGGCTCCCATAATGAAACTGACATATCGAACTCATCCAACAAGGAATCGATTTGGTACTGCAGGTCGCGCGAGTCTTCATCGAAATAGGTAATAGAATAATAAGTACCTTGTGCTTCGCCCATCAATTTAGTGGCTTGAATTGGAGGCTGAAAATAAGAACAACCCAAAAGAAACAGGGGAAATAGTAATATTATTTTTCTCATTTTATAACTATTTCTTAAAACCTGAATGCAAGATTAATAGCCGCATCGGCAGTAGTTCTGAATTTATATTCTCCCGGAGGGGCATTATGATGCATTATTCCCATGGAAATAATAAATGAAATATTAAAATGATTGTTGGGGCTTAACATGAGGCCATTGTTAAGCAATAGTTTAGAGTAATATTGCTCTTTAGGTTCGTTGTAGTCATAATAATTGTAGTCGTAGTAGTATCGATCTTTTGCTATTCCTATTCTGAAAGAAGGACCCAGGAGGTAGGAAACTTTTCTCTGACCAAGAGGATACCAGTTTACTGTGAAGCCTGTATAGAACATGCTATAGAAACTATAATTAAAAATTTCAGCAATGGGATCCATATCAAAATCTTCGAACAAACCAACAGAAACAGGAACTTCAAACCCGATATTCCCTTTATTATTAATAAACTTATATGCCATTGTAAGTCGCCCCTGAGGAGTGTGTAGTACATTGAAGGCTACTATACTTCTGGGGAAACCATCATTATTAGTGACGCTCTTTTTACCTTCGAAGTTTATTATTTCGCCATTTTCTTTAATTAATCTTATTAATTCACTTTTCTTGGCACTAAACACTTCCTCTGTGGATGAGTTGTATAAGGTAAAAGTAATGCCCTCGTTACTCTGGGTTAATGTATTTACTTTTAATAAGTTTCCATTAGTAAAATAAGCCAGATCCTGAGAGAAACCGGTAACTGATACCAGAAGGATGGTAATTATTATTATTAATTTTTTCATAACTAAAATCTATAAATCATATTAAATGATGCAGCACCATTTGTACGAATTTTACTTTCAAGTAAATCGGATTCTACATATCTGATTCCTAGTGAAACCGATGCTGCCAGACTAAGTTCAGGGATAGGAGAGAACATAACACCATTGTTAATGTGGAATTTAAAATAGAAAGCATCTTCATCTACCTCATAGCCATAACCTGTGTCGTAATTATAAATATAATCATTTACATGGCCTTGTCCCAGTCTTATTTCAGGTCCCATAAAAAAGCGCCAGCTACCTTGTCCTGTTGGATAGAAATTAATAGAAACACCAGAGTAAAATTTATTTTGAAAGTCGCCAAGTTCTTCATAATCACCATCGTATCCCAAAGAAAATGGGATTTTAATACCAACTTTACCATTATTGAGTATTCGCTCATAGGAAATTGTAAAATTGTTTATTAATAGATCTGCCAAATGATAAGCAATTAAGTTCTTTTTAAAATCAGAATTTATGATTTTATGATCTGAATCATTATCACTAAAGTCGTCGATTTTTCCATTTGCATATGCAATCATTTTAACATCTTGTTTGTCCACAAGTTTTAAATCTTCCTGTGTAGAACCAAAAATCTGATAGATAATAGCAGTTTTTGTTTGGTCGGTGATTATGGTTTCCAGGCGGTCGCCATTTTTCAAATAAATATAATCTTGTGAAAATACTGAAAGGGAAATCAATACGCCAGCCAGTATGCTAATAATTCGGATTTTCATGATGCGGTTTTTTTAATTATATAATTACATAACAAAAGACAATGAAAAATATTGTTAGTTGCAGCAAATAAAAAAAAGGTGACCGAAAGGCCACCTTTTCTAATTTTTTCTTAGCTTCCGAAATCATCAAAAGCAATCATTTCTTCCGGAACTCCTAATTCGTCAAGCATTTTTAAAACTGCCTGATTCATCATTGGAGGACCGCAGAGGTAGTATTCAATTTCTTCCGGTTCAGGATGATTTTTCAGGTAGTTGTCATAAATCACCTGATGAATAAATCCTGTATAACCTTCCCAGTTATCTGATTCCAATGGTTCTGAGAGAGCAATTTCATATTTGAAATTTGGATTTTCTTCCTGGATTTTATCGAAATGATCCTGATAGAACAATTCCCTTTTGGAACGTCCACCGTACCAGAAAGTAGCTTTACGATTTGTCTTTTTGGTTTCAAACAGGTCGAATATATGCGATCTCATTGGTGCCATTCCTGCTCCACCACCTATAAACATCATTTCATTTTGAGTATCCTTGATAAAGAATTCACCATAAGGTCCTGAGATGGTAACCTTATCACCTGGTTTACGTGAGAAGATATATGATGAACATATACCAGGATTAACATTCATGAATCCACCTTTTTTCCTGTCCCATGGAGGAGTAGCTATCCTGATATTAAGCATAACTATATTTCCTTCAGCAGGGTGGTTGTCCATTGAGTATGCACGATAAATAGGCTCAGGATTCTTCATCTTAAGATCCCACATATTAAATTTATCCCATTCGTCGTGATATTGTTCTTCAATTTCCATATCCTTAAAGTCAACTAATACTTTAGGTACATCAATTTGTATGTATCCACCAGAGCGGAAGTCGAGATTTTCCCCTTCAGGAAGTTTAACGACGAACTCTTTAATAAATGAGGCTACGTTATGGTTCGACACAACTTCACATTCCCACTTTTTAATACCAAATATTTCAGGAGGTACGGTAACATCCATATCTTCTCTAACTTTCACCTGACAACCTAAGCGCCAGTTGGCAGCTTGTTCTTTACGTGTAAAGAACCCTTTTTCAGTTGGTAGAATTGATCCACCACCTTCATTTACCTGTATGCTGCACATTCCGCAAGTTCCACCGCCTCCGCATGCTGAAGGGATAAAAATTTTCTCATTTGCCATTGTTGACAAGAGAGTTGAACCCGGATCCGTTTCCACTTCCTTCTCATTATTAATCATAATTTTAACTTTGCCCTGAGGCATAAGTTTCTTTCTGGCAAATAATAATAATCCAACAAGAGAAAGGGTAACGATTAAAAATACCGCGATACTTACGCCAACGACAGTACCAATTCCAACAAGTAGTAAAATCATTTTATAATGGTTTTATTATTTTTATAGTTTAATTCCAAGAAAGCTCATAAAGGCGATGCCCATTAAGCCTGTAATGATAAAAGTAATTCCTAAACCGCGCAAAGCAGGAGGAACGTTTGAATATCTAATTTTCTCACGTATTGCAGCTATACCAACAATTGCTAAGAACCAACCCACTCCGGAACCTAATCCGAATGATGTAGCTTGAGCTAAACTCTGGTATTCTCTTTCCTGCATAAATAAAGATCCACCAAGAATGGCGCAGTTTACTGCGATAAGAGGAAGGAAAATTCCCAATGATGAGTATAGTGTAGGGGAGAATTTTTCAACTATCATTTCCACCAACTGAACCATAGAGGCAATAATAGCAATGAAAAGTATGAAACTTAGGAAACTAAGGTCTGCATCAACAAATGAAGGGTCGAGCCAAACTAAAGCACCTGGCTTTAAGATATATTCGTTTAACAAATAATCAACAGGAACTGTAATTCCCAATACGAAAATAACTGCAGCCCCTAAACCCACAGAAGTATCAACTGTTTTTGAAACAGCCAAATATGAACACATGCCCAAAAAGTAGGCAAATACCATATTGTCGACAAAGATCGATTTTATAAATATGTTAAATATTTCTTGCATAATAATTGTGTTTTGAGGTCAAATACTAATTATCTTCTATTAATTCTCGTGTATAATACCTTTGAATCCATATAATAACTCCAACAGTTATTAATGCCATAGGAGGAAGTATCATAAAGCCATTATTTACATAACCAAAATCATAAAGGCCTTGAGGAATTACCTGCATATCCAATAATGTTCCTGATCCTAACAATTCGCGGAAAAAAGCAACTACAATAAGTATCACTCCGTATCCAAGTGCATTACCTATACCATCTAAGAAGGCAGGCCATGGTTTGTTTGACATCGCAAAAGCTTCCAGACGGCCCATGATAATACAGTTAGTAATGATAAGCCCAACAAATACAGATAATTGCTTGCTTACATCATAAACAAAGGCTTTAAGTATCTGGTCAACTAAAATTACCATTGTGGCAATAACAACTAGTTGTACAATAATTCTTATTCGTGGTGGTACTCCATTTCTCAAAAAGGAAATAACCACGTTCGATACGGCCATAACAACTAATACTGAAATTGACATTACAATTGCTGGCATTAGTTTGGCAGTTACTGCTAATGCAGAACAAATACCCAGCACCTGCACGGTAATAGGGTTTGTTACATTAATTGGCCCTGTTAACAGTTTAATATTTTTTGGAGAGAACAAAGGCTCTCTTTCTTTTGTTTCTTTACTCATATCTTATTTCTCCTTTTGTATATATGGTAAATAACCTTGTAAAACATTATCTATCATGTCGTTTACTCCAACACTTGTAATAGTTCCGCCGGAGATAGCATCAACGCCATGAATTTGTTGGTTGGCAGGAAGTGTTTGTGCTCCACCTTTAACTACTTTAATGGATTTGAAATTTCCGTTTTCATCAAAAATTTTCTTTCCTTTAAATTGCTCTTCAAAAGCACTGGTAGAGATTTCAGCACCAAGACCTGGAGTTTCTCCTTTATGATCGAAAGTAACACCTTTAATAGTATTAAAATCTGAGCCCAAAGCCATATTTCCCCATACAGGACCCCATAATCCAACTCCTCTTAGAGGGAAAACATAAGTTTTTTCACCATCTTTTTCGATAATATAAATTGGAAGTTCAAAATTTTCTCCTTGACTTTTTTTATAAAGTTGAGTTTTGAGGTTTAGTCCGAATGCTTTTGCTGTTTCTTTCTTCCCTTCGGTGAAAGATTCTACAATTTTACCATCCTGATCAACAACTAATTCTTCAACAACATATTGGTTGAACATTTCTATAGTGTTTTCTGTTTCAATTCCTTCGATATTAGCAGAGATAAGTATACCTCCCATTTTTTCAATGGCCATATTTTTCTCCTGAAAAGGTTTAAGGAACATGGCTGCTGTTGAAAGAACCGCTGCAGCAATAATTACCATTATTGCAGCGTATCTGAAAATATATCCGTTAGTGTACATATTGGTATATTTTTATATTTTAATTACTAACCGCTTTCAGGCGTTTAAGTCTCTTCTTAATATTTCCTTGAAGTACGTAATGGTCAACAAGTGGAGCGAACACATTCATAAGCAGAATTGCAAGCATCATTCCTTCCGGATATGCCGGGTTGAAGACTCTTATAAGCACTGCAATCAATCCAATTAGGAATCCATAATAATACATTCCTTTTTTTGTTTGCGTTGCCGTTACCGGGTCGGTAGCCATAAATACAGCACCGAAGGCAAAACCACCCATAATTAAGTGATAGTAGAATGGTATATTCATATACTCATTAGCTCCCCAAAGGTTGAAAAGCAATCCCATTACCGTCCCACCTACAAATACTGAAAGCATTATTCTCCAGTTTCCAATTCCTGTTATAAGTAAGATAATAGCACCTATTAAAATCATTAATGTAGATGTTTCTCCAATGGAACCCGGGATAAAACCCATAAACATATCATAAACCGATGGCATATCTTTAAAATTGCCTACCAATGCATTTCCTAAAGGAGTAGCACCTGAGAAGGCATCTAACTTTTCGGATATCCATACTTTATCTCCTGAAATATCTCCAGGATAGGCAAAGAATAAAAATGCTCTTGCCGTTAAAGCTGGGTTTACTATGTTCATACCTGTACCACCAAATACTTCTTTACCAAATACCACTGCAAATGCAACAGCAACAGCAACCTGCCATAATGGTATGTCAGCAGGAACTATCATAGGTATTAGCAATCCCGACACAAAGAAACCCTCATTAACCTCGTGGTTTCTTATTTGTGCGAATACGATTTCGAGTCCGAGACCTACACCATATGTTACAATTATAATAGGTACAAGTTTCCAAAATCCATACAGAAACATTGTCCAGAAATCAGGACTTTCACCATATGAAAGAAAATGCTGGTAACCTACGTTCCACATTCCGAACAATAA
>PKTA01000023.1 GCA_002869365.1 Marinilabiliales bacterium
ATTGCACCTGCAACCATCGCTCCTTTTGTAATAAAAAGAATAGGTGAGTTTGGCTCAAAGGAATTAATGATGACAGGAAAAAGATTCAAATCAATGGAAGCCCTAAAATGGAATCTGGTGAATCATGTTTATAATAAAGAAACTGACGAAAATCCTCTGGATAAAATATTAAAGGAGTTTCATTCTAGTGCACCAAAGGCAGTTATGGAAACAAAAATACTCATCGAAAAAGTTCTCAATAATTCACTTGATAGCAATATAGAATATACCACAAAATTAATTGCAAAATTAAGAGCATCTGATGAAGGTCAGGAAGGAATGTCGGCGTTTTTGGAAAAACGAAAGCCTGATTATGGGAAATCTAAATAATTACTTCTTTTTATCTATTATAAATAACAAATAAAGATGCACTTAATCGTCGTATTATCAAGCGTTAAGTAATACAAAATATTCCGGATATAAAACACCACTAAAATTTTGTGATTTTTAAGAATTTTATATATTAGCCATACAAATAATTTAAAAAAACAATATTTACCTGCTATTTGAATCCAAAAAATAAATCATCAATTATTAAATCAAAAAACACTATGAAAAAATTCATGAGGGCTATGCTTATTATGTCGATAAGTGTGGTTTTTATTAGCCAATGTTTTGCCAAGGGCAAAAAAGTTAAATTCGGAAAAGTTTCCATGGAGGAACTTCAAATGAAAGTATACGAACCTGATACCAGCGCCGTTGCTGTTGTCCTTTTTGAAAAGGGATATTACGATGGTAATAATCATAAGTTTTACAAACATATAAGGTATAAAATTCTTAAAAAAGAAGGTCTTTCATTTGCCAATAATAAATACAATACTACTGCAAAAGGCTATATTAAAGGTATAACTTTCAACCTCGAAAATGGGGAAGTTGTAGAAACGAAATTAGACAAAGACAATATATATAGTGAAAAAGTTTGGGACTACTATTATATTTATGATGTTGCAATGCCAAATGTAAAAGTAGGCTCTGTTATCGATATTGAGATAAGTTATGACGGGTTTCCATCTACGTGGTATTTTCAAAGAAATATTCCTGTTGTTATCAGTGAACTGGAGTTGAGCGACAATCAGTATTTAACTTTTAGAAAGCAAATCGGTGGATTAATATTACCAGAAAATGTTGGATATAATCACTGGAAAGTTGAAAATATGCCTGCATTTATTTCTGAAGCATACATTTCGTCGGAAGATAATTATTTGTCAAGAATAGAACTTGATATTAACGAAACTCATTTCCCCGGATATTATCGTCTCAACTTTACAAGTTCATGGAAAGATGAACAAGCATTATTAAATAAATTTTATTCCTTCGGCAAAGCTTTAGAATGGCCAAATAACTTTCTGAATAAATATGCTAAAGAAATTGAAGAACAGGCTACTACGGAGGATCAAAAGGCTAAGCTTGCAGTGGAAAAAGTAAAATCAATTATTGATTGGGACGAAAGAAACCGACTGTTTATTTCAGAGGATAACCTTTCGGAAGTTGCCAATGAAAAAGATGGCAATTCTGCTGATGTAAACCTTCTTTTAGTTGCATTACTGAAAAAACTCAATATGGAAGTTTACCCAATGGTTATGAGTACACGCGAAAATGGAATGCTTCATCCGGTAAACCCATCTTTAAATAAACTTAACTATGTAATTGCTTACGTTCGCGTTAATGGTGAATATATGATGCTCGATGCCACCAGTCAGCAACTTGCATGGAATATGTTACCCATACGTTGTTTAAATTATAGCGGACAGGTTTTTGATGGTAATGAAACTTTTAGAGCCATCATCAATCCAAAAGAAAAATATGCCAAAAGAATATATTACAACCTTAGTCTGGATGAAAACTTTGCTTTAAGCGGAAATCTTAGTTATTCCAATAAAGATTATGCTGCTTATGATTTTCGTAGAAGTTATGCTTCATACTTAAGTGATCAGGATTATGTTGAAAATTTAATGGATAATGTTGATGGTCTTAATATTACAGATTATTCAATAGAAAATGTAAAGGAATTGGATAAAGCAGTTTCTCAAAAGTATGAAGTTGAAATAGAAGATGTAGTTAGTGTTATCGACAATCAACTTTACTTAAATATGTTTCTATTTGAAAAAATAGGAGAAAACCCTTTTAAATCAGAGGAAAGAAGTTATCCTGTTGATTTTGCCTATGCAAGAGCAACAAGCGGTGTGGTTAGACTTACTCTGCCTGACAGTTACACTATTGCTGAATTACCAAAACCGGTAAGCATTTCATTACCTGAAAATTCTGCAAAGTTTACAATGATTTACCAAATGACAGGTAATGTTTTGACTCTTAATTACAAACTTTTAATTAACAGAGCGGTATTTCCTGAAAACGCATACCCTTACATTAAAGAATTTTATGCTCAGGTAATTAGCAATGAAAGCAAACCGGTTATCTTAAATATTAATAATTAGTAATATGAGTAAGTACTATTTATTAGTTTTTTCCTTTTTATTATTTCCGGTTTTTTCCTTTTCCCAACCTGATTATAATGTGGATAATATTCCAAAGGAACTGAAGGAAAGTGCTGGTTCTGTTGTAAGGTTAGACGAAAGAACTCTGGAAGTAAAGTCTCCCGCGAAAGCGGAGTTAAATGCAAAATTTGCAATAACCATACTTCATGAAAGCCATCGTTCGAATGCTATTTTTAGACAAACCTATGATGATTTTACCAAATTATCGTCCATAAAAATTGCAATCTACGATGGAAGAGGTAAAAAGCTACACAATATCTCCAAGAAGGATATTATTGATATGACCAACTTTTCGGAAAGTGCATTATATGCTTCCATACGTCAAAAGGTTTACAAACCTGATTATTATGAATATCCTTTTACCATCGAATATTCATATACCGAAACTTATAATGGAATTTTATCTTTTCCTACATATGCGTGTATAACTGATTATGATATGTCGCTTGAAAAAGGAAGCTTCACAATTAAAACTACAGAAGACATAATTTATCAGGAATATAACTTTAATACCGAGCCCGATATTAATGTTGAGGACGGACAGAAAGTATATAAATGGGAGTTTAAAAATTTAAAACCCATTAGAAATGAGGATTATGATTTGAGTTTGTATTATTTGGTTCCAATAATAAGATCGGCACCGAAAAATTTTGAAATGGAAGGCTATTCCGGAACTTGCGACAGTTGGAGAACTTTTGGAAACTGGATTTACAATTTGAATTACGGCCGAGATATTTTGAGTTCGAAAACTGTTAATGAAGTACAGGAATTAACTAAGAATTTGAATACAAAACGTGAGAAAACCAAAGCCGTTTACGAATACATGCAGGCACGTACCAGATATGTAAATATAACCATAGGTATAGGAGGCTGGCAGCCTTTCCCGGCTCTTGATGTTGATAACAATGGTTATGGCGACTGTAAAGCACTGAGTAATTATACTTATTCGCTGCTTAAAGCAGTTGGTGTTGAATCGTATTATGCTATAATACGTGCTGGTGCAAATAGTAGAGAAATAATTAAGGATTTCCCCACCAATCAGTTTAATCATGCTATAGTTTGTGTTCCCGATGATAACGATACTATATGGTTAGAATGTACCAGCCAGAGGAATGCTTTTGATTATTTGGGAACATTTACCGATGGAAGATATGCACTCATTATTAAATCCAATGATTCGAAACTGGTAAGAACCCCAAAACTCACTGCAAATGAAAATTACAGAAACCGAAACGCAACGATAAAAATTGATAATGATGGTAATGTTCACGCAGATATCTCAAAAAAGTATGGAGGCATTTACTATGATAATGTTGTTTATTTAACATATCTGGAAGGTAAAAGAAGAATGGACAGGGTAAGAGACCGAATTCATATTAAAAATTTTACTTTGTCAGATGCAGATTATAGAATCGAAGAGCTTAAATCTTCTTCTCCATATGTAAAAGAAGACTATCCTGTTTATGCTAAAAAATATGTTCAAAAACTTGGTAACCGATTGCTTTTCAGTGTAAACTTCTTTAATACGATAATCGATGTGCCATCCTCAATAAATAAACAGGAATCGGATATTTATATGGGCCACTCATTGATAAAAACAGATAGCCTCGAATTTATTGTTCCCGATGGGTATTATATAAAATCATTTCCTGATAACTATACTGTTAAAAGCGAATTCGTAGAATTCTATACAAATTATTCATTAGATGGTAATACTCTTAAATACGTGCGCAAACAAATAATCAAGGAAGGTATTTACGAAGCCAACAAGTATGATGAACTAAGGTCTTATCTTAAAAAAATTAGCACAGCCGATAAGTCGAAGGTGTTATTAATGCCTGAAGAATAGTTAAAGTCATTAATAAAATATACTTTTTTGGGCCTGGTTGTTTTTTTCATTTTCATGAAATAAGCTTGCTGTAATACTATTATTTCTTAGTATTTTAATGTACTTTTGGTAATTATATTTTTCATGTTAGTTGCCCTATCATTGTTAATAATGTTCATACAGGATGTTGTTTTGGGCAAATTACAGAAAATGAATAATTTACAAAATGAAACTTTTCAACAGAATACTAATAGCCAACAGGGGTGAAATTGCTGTAAGAATAATTAAATCTGCCAAAAAACTTGGCATAAAAACAGTAGCAATATTTTCCAGGGCCGACGAAAATTCATTACACGTTAGATTAGCCGATGAGAGTGTATTTCTCGACGAAGGAGATACACCCGGTAATCTTGGCGAGACCTATTTAAATGTAAATAAAATCATTAATGCTGCCATACAAACTAAAACCGATGCCATACATCCTGGTTATGGTTTTTTGTCGGAAAGCCCTTTATTGGTAGAGGCATGTGAAAAAAACTCCATAAGTTTTATAGGACCGAACACAAAATCCATCGAGCTTATGGGAAATAAAATTGAAGCCAGAGCATTTGTAAAAAACCTTGGCATTCCCATGACGGATGGTATTAATGGTACTCCTGCCGAACTATTAAAAAATGCTCATAAAATAAAGTTCCCAATACTCGTTAAAGCTGCCGCCGGAGGTGGTGGAAAAGGTATGCGCATCGTTAACGAAGACGATGATTTAAAACAAATTCTGGAATCTACTTCCCGCGAAGCAAAAAATTATTTTGGCGACGGAAGTATTTATATAGAAAAATATGTTGTGGAACCCAGACACATAGAATTTCAGGTTTTGGGAGATAACTTTGGAAATGTAATTCATCTCTTCGACAGAGAGTGCAGCATCCAAAGGAGATATCAAAAGATTATTGAGGAATCCCCATCAATTACGCTTAGTGGGGAAGTGAGGGAGAAAATGGGTGAAGATGCTGTGAAAATTGCCAAAGCCGTTGGATATAATAGTGCCGGAACAATTGAGTTTTTGGTGGATAAAGATTTGAATTATTATTTTCTGGAGATGAATACCAGAATTCAGGTAGAACATCCTGTTACAGAAATGGTTACCGGTATTGACTTGGTTGAGGAACAAATAAAAATTGCTGCAGGAAACCAACTCGAAATTAAGCAAAGTGATTTATCGCAAAAAGGTCATGCCATCGAATGCAGAATATATGCAGAAGATCCGGCAAATAACTTTATGCCCTCTCCGGGAATTATGAATTTTTATAAACAGGCCGAGGGCGAAAATATCAGAGTTGACAGCGGAATAGATAAAGCAGGAACTATCCATAGTTTTTTCGATCCCATGATTAGTAAGCAGGTGGTTTGGGCAGTTGACAGAGATACTGCAATAAAAAAGAGCATCGACTCATTAAACAAATATATCATTCATGGAATAAAAACTAATATTTCCTATTTGCAACAAATGCTTATGCATGATGATTTTGCGGCAAATAAAATTTCCACAAAATTTTGTGATACCCATAATGATGAACTTTTAAATAATGCCCTTAATCAAAAAGCAGATACAAATGGATTTCCGCATTTGCTGGCATTTGCAGTTCATAGTTTGAATATGCCCATCCATAAAGAGAATATCTGGGAAGAAATTGGATATTGGAGAATAAATAGCGATTTGGCTTTCTCTCTGGAAGAAGAAGAAAGGAAATTATTATTCCTATTAAAACAAGGCAACATATATAAATTTTCTGAAGGCGAAAGGGAATATGAATTGAAACTAGTTGATATAGGTATTCATCATATTAAATTTTCATTTGATAACCGTATTATTGAAGCATATATTTCTGAAAATGATAAGGGTATTTCTACTGTAAGTGCTCTTGGAAAAGATTTTAAAATTGAAAGAACAGATATTTTAAATAATAAACGTATTTATTCTTCTGCCGAAGGTGAAAATTCGGAGGCCAATTTATGTTCACCAATGCCCGGAAAGGTAATAAAGGTAAATGTAAAAGAAGGCGATGAAGTTAATAGAGGTAAAATATTACTGGTGGTTGAAGCCATGAAGATGGAAAACAACATTACAGCAATGCAAGATGCTGTTGTTGAGAAAATTAATGTGAAAGAAGGGGATATGGTTGAAGGAAATACGCAATTAGTATTTTTAGAAAGCCGAGAACAAAATAATTAAAATTAGTATCGATAAAAACTTAATATAATGAACTTTGAACTAAGCGAAGAACAAAACCTGATTAGCGAAACTGTAAGGGAATTTGCCTAAAGAGAAATTAAACCCATGGCTAAAGAGTTGGATGAAAAGGGTGAGTTCTCAATTGATCTCACAAAAAAAATAGGCGAGATGGGTTTGTTTGGTATGAACCTTCCTGAAAAATATGGAGGACAGGGTCTCGACACACTTTCCTATATTATTGCCGTGGAAGAAATCGCAAGAGTTGATGGTTCGCATGCGGCTACACTTGCCGCTCACAACTCTCTGGGAATTTATCCTTTATACGCTTTTGGAACGGAAGAACAAAAAATGAAATATCTGCCACAACTTTGCACCGGCGACGGACTTTGGAGTTTTGGTTTAACAGAACCCGGTGCAGGTTCCGACTCTCGTGGGTCGAAAACCACTGCAGTACTCGATGGCGATGAATGGGTAATAAACGGATCAAAGATTTTCATAACTAATGGATCTTCTGAAATATCTAAAGGATGTACAGTTCAATCCGTTTCAGGTGAAGAAAACGGGCACAAAATTTTTACTACCATTATTGTTGAAAAGGATAGTCCCGGTTTTAAAGCACAAACCATGCATGGTAAAATGATGTGGCGTGCTTCTGATACGGCCGAATTATTTTTCGATGATGTGAGAGTTCCAAAAGAGAATCTGCTTGGTGAAATAGGTATGGGATCAAAAATTATGTTGCAAACCCTTGATGGAGGTCGACTTTCAATTGCTGCCATGGGATTGGGATGTGCTCAAGGAGCTTATGAGTTGGCCCTTGCTTATGCACAGGAACGTAAACAGTTCGGAAAACCTATTTCCAAATTCCAGATAAACGCCTTTAAACTCGCTGATATGGCTACCAAAATAGAACTTGCCAGAAACCTTCTTTATAAAGCCTGCTGGCTGAAAGATAATGATAAGCCTTTCGGCAAAGAAGCTGCAATGTCGAAATTGTATTGTTCGGAAATTGCCCGCGAAGTTGCCGATGAAGCTGTTCAAATTCATGGTGGCTACGGACTAATGAAAGATTATGATGTAGAACGCTTTTATCGCGACCAGCGATTACTCCAAATTGGAGAGGGTACATCTGAAATACAAAGACTGGTTATTTCACGACATATCGGCTGCTAATTCCTTAGTGTTTTAGTGATTTTCTTTATCTAAAAATATTGTTGTCTGGTATAATAGTATCTCGTTCCTGCGGAACTTTGATTCTTTTGAATTATGCTTTCTACCCATATGTTGTCCCTCTGGGACTGTTCCGCTAGGAACAAAATGTGAATAGAATTGAAATTACCCCCTGTAAAAAAATTCCGTAGGAACGTAATATTATCAAGCGGTTTAATAAAATCGATAATTTTTATCCGGACACAATTGACTCAAAAACTAATCTTTTATTTGATAAAAAATCAATGTAAAATTGACCACCAACCTGTATGCTGTAGGTGAAATAACTATCATGTTCGAATCATTTTTATGTTAATTGAAGCAAAAAGATTAAACGGAAATCTTGTTTTATAAAGCAATCAATTACTTTATCAACAAAAAACACTTTCCTGGTTTTCAATATCCTCTTGAACAGCACAATATTGTGTTGGCAAATTAAGTTTTTGAAATTGTAAAGTCATGAAATTATTAATTAATTTTACTCAATATTCACAAACGGATTTACATTATGCCTCGAAAAACCGCAACAAAAGCCACTACCGAGAAGGTAAAAAAGATATTCGTTCTAGATACTTCGGTAATAATTTATAATCACAATGCCATTAACGAATTCGACGATAATGATGTTGCAATACCAATAACTGTTCTTGAAGAATTGGATAATTTTAAAAAGGGCAATACCAATAAAAATTTTGAAGCAAGAGAATTTATTAGGTTTTTAGATAGTATTTCCGGTAAGTCAACCATGAAAACCTGGCGTAACTTAAACGGCCCTAAAAAAGGCAAGTTCAAAGTTATTATGAACGAACTTAGTAAGACTGATGCCAGGTCGGTTTTTGGAGATAATAAGCCTGACCACAGGATTTTAAATGCTGCATTAAAACTAAAGGAGGATCATCCCGACAGGAAGGTAATACTTGTTAGTAAGGATATTAACCTTAGGCTAAAAGCCAAATCCCTCGACTTAACTGCAGAAGATTTCGAAACCGGTAAAGTAAAAAACCTCGATACTCTGTATACGGGAAAAACTGTTATATCAGATATAGACCCTGATACTATTGATAAACTGTATAATGAAGGTTTTTGCAGTATAGAAGAACTTGGAATTAAAGACCCAATACCTAATCATTACTACATTCTCAAAAGCGACAGAGCATCTGCTTTGGGATATTATAACCCAATAACCAAGCGTGTTGACAGAGTGGAAAAACATGCCATTTCACGAATTATGCCGCGTAATGCGGAACAGGTTTTTGCATTACATGCTATTTTAAACCCGGAAATAAAACTTGTTACTCTTCAAGGAATTGCCGGAACCGGAAAAACCCTTCTGGCGCTTGCAGGAGCATGGGCTCAAAGACGTAATTTCAAACAAATATATCTGGCACGACCAATAGTTCCTTTAAGTAATAAAGACATTGGTTATTTGCCCGGTGATATACATGAAAAAATTAACCCTTATATGGAACCATTGTGGGATAATTTAAAATATATTCAAAATCAGTTTGGGGAGCAGGATCCTGAATACAAGCGTATTAATGATGCTATTGAAAAGGAGAAATTACTTATCACTCCATTGGCATATATTAGAGGAAGAAGTATTTCAAACGTGATTTTTATAGTTGATGAAGCTCAAAACCTTACTCCTCATGAGGTTAAAACCATTATCACAAGAGCAGGTGAAAACACCAAGATAATCTTTACAGGAGATATTTTCCAGATTGACACCCCATATCTGGATTCTCAATCAAATGGCTTATCGGTTTTAATTGATAAAATTAAACACCATGAAATTTATTCTCATGTACTCTTAGAAAAAGGTGAACGCTCAGAATTGGCCAATTTGGCTAATGAGTTGTTGTAGTTGGTTGTTGGTAATTGGTTGTTAGTTAATTGAATGATATTAGTATCTTTGGGATTGATAACTCAATTAGAGATGCATTTTTCTTATACATAGCATAAAACTTACTAATAACTGACTAGTTTAGTTCAGATTAAATGTGTTAAACAAAACACCACTAATGACCTCAATGCCCAATGAC
>PKTA01000069.1 GCA_002869365.1 Marinilabiliales bacterium
AACCAAAATCTGCAGTGCTACCATTACACCATCGGACATTCGGGGTGCAAAGATACATGATTTTTTTATTTTGCAAATCTGTAAAGTAAATTATTTTTGTAGTTGCTATTATTTAAAATAATTTTAAGAAACAAACCACACAAAACTATGTATAATGAACTGATTTCCAGCGAACAATTGCAATCTGCCATTAATGATAATACAGGCACAATGATCTATTTCTACAGCGATAAATGTGCTCCATGTGTAAGTTTAAGACCAAAAGTTAAGGAATTAGTAGATGAAAAATTCCCAAAAATGGTATTGGCGTTTGTAAATTCAGATAAATATCCTGATCTTCCTGCAAAATATTCTGCATATTCAAGCCCAACTTTAATCATATTTTTTGAAGGTAAAGAATATAAGCGCGAGAGTAAATATATTTCAATACCTCAACTGGCTGAAAGTATTGCACGGCCTTATGATATGATTTTTGATTGAGATAAAAAAAAGAGGTGAACTCATTTGTTCACCCCTTTAGGTATTATATATTTATTTAAAGAAATTTACACTGGTACAATTCCGGTAACTACAACATCTACAGCAACATTTGCGTTGGCATTTAAAGATAATGACAATAAGTCGATGGAACCAACAGCATTAACTAGCAATGTTCCGTTAATTTCCAACTCACCATTTGCATTTTCTTTATAAGAAACATAATGTAATTCGTATTCACCTTCTTCTAAAAAGTGAAGTTCGTAATTTCCATTTGAATCTACCATTGAACTTGTTACAGCACCAGAGAATTCAACATTACTTTCTCCTTGTCCGTGACATTCATAATCGCGATTATAACTACCCTTACCATATGCATATACTACAATTTTATCGCTATTGGTAAGCATGCTATCTTCACAACTACCTGTTATTACAGCAACATTATCTTTATTTACTACCCTAATTCCACTTTGCATTTCTGAATTAGTAACAAACTCATAATTATCGCTGTTGTTAGGGTCTCTTGTGACACACTTTCTTAAATCGAAGTCTATTACAAGATTTGATTCAGAATTTTCTTCCACAAGGAAATTATAATTTAGTTTAATTTCATTGGATTCGGAATTCAATTTATGCTTTGCATTTTCCGACTCGTTATATACATAGCAGCCGGGAGAGTTACCATTGGCATCAGTATCATAATCTAATACCAAATCAATTTGACTATAAGCTTTGGCATCCAACTCATAATTTGATAATAGTTTCGTGTCACCGTTTTGGTATGCCATCAAATCGATGGTGGTTTTATTAAATCCGCTTAATTCTTCACCATCAACCATAATTTTAGATATTGTTACAAAAGTTGCTGAAACGGAGGCATCGTCGATTGGGGCATCAGTAATTTCAATATTAACTGTTCCTTTCGATTTTAAACTTTCGTTATCATCTTTTTTACAAGATGTTGTAAACACAACAATGCTCAATATTAAAAAGATGTAATTCAATTTTTTAAGTAACATAATATAAAATTTTTAAATTTATAAAATGCAAAACTAAGGCGGGATATAGCCTATGTCAATTCTAATTTATTAAAGTATCTTAATTATGTTAAATACTTCATAAAACATAATAATTCACTTAGTTATGTCATTACATAACGATTGAATCATAATTAAAATTGAATAATCCTGGAATTTTGATGATAAATTTGGAAAACAGTAATATAGAGTATTCTATTTAACTTTTTTCACCTTTATGGCATTCATACCTTTAAGACCTCTTTCGATTTCGAAAACAACCATGTCGTTTTCCTGAATTTTATCTATAAGTCCGTGAACGTGTACGAAAAATTTTTCCTGCGTATCAATATCTTTAATAAAGCCAAATCCCTTTTGATCGTTAAAGAACTCTACCTTACCTTTTCTTTCTATAGTAAGATCTTCCTTTTCTCTTTTAGGAACTCCAATTTCAATATTCTTGGCTTTTACCTTGGTTTTGTTTGCAGGATCGGGTGGTGTATCTGAGAGATTTCCATGTTCGTCGACATAAGCAATCATATTATCAAGGTCTCCGCCTTCAGAATTAGCCATACGCTCTTCCTTCTTCTTCTGCTTATCGAGTCTTTTTTTAATGCGTTTTTTTTCCTTTTCTTTTTTATTGAAAGTCTCTTGAGATCTCCCCATACCATTTATTTTTTAGTGATGTCGAGCAGTTCGGTTGATGATTTTTGCTTTGGGATTTGTAATGTCTGCTGACTTATACAATCAAACCCATAATAAGGATGTTTCTATATCAATACCCGATTTACATATTGATAGTGCATGTTTTTCAATTTGCAAAAGTAAACATTTATTTGGGAAGTTTGATGATTGGTTCAATTTAACAAAAAGAGATTAATAAAAACGGATTTATCATGATAATGAATCCTACAGCTTTATCTTCTCAAAATTCTTCAACAGGAAGTTTACGGGATAAATACTTGCCAGAAAACCAATTATTTGTACAGTAGCAAAAACATAAACAAATTCTATCCAGTTCATTTTAACGGGATAAGCGTCAATAATAAAATCGCCCTGACCGGAGCCCAGACTTACAAAGCCATATGCTTGCTGAAGATATAAAACAATAAATCCTAAAATTAATCCGCCCAAACCTCCAATAATGCTGATGAGCATCCCCTCGAGGGAGAAAATATTTTTTATGAGTTTTTTATCGGCTCCCATACTTTTTAAAACTGCTATATCTTTCTTTTTCTCAACAATTAAAATCGAAAGAGATCCTATCATATTAAAGGAGGCCAATGCAAGTATGAAAAGTAAAATGAAAAATATTGCTGCTTTTTCTGACGACAACACCTTATATAATGCCATATTTTGCTCATAGCGGTTTGCTACTTTAAAATCATCGCCCAAAAGGTTTTTTATTTGCTGCTGTACTTTTTCAGTATCGGCATCCTTTTTGGTAAATAATTCGATGGATGTTACTTCATTATCATATTCCATGAGGTCGCTAACAAAATCAAGCGGCAGAATTACATATTGTTCGTCGAATTCCTGCTGAACAGAAAACACTCCCGAGGCATGAATTGCCTTTCTGTTAAATGCTGTTGCAACATTAAAACTTGACTGATTTCCCCTTTTAGGAACATAAATATTCAGGAATTTTGAAACTTCATCAGGATATAAATCAAGGTAATAAGCAACGCCTGCTCCCACAACAGCATAATTTGCATCTCCTTCATTAAGAACAAAATAACCATCCACCAGCATGGAGTCGATGCCGCTAAGTTGTGCGAATTTATTTTCCACACCTTTTATTTTGCCTATGAACTGCTTCTCGCCATAGCGAAATAAGGCATCTTCTTCAATCACTTTGGAAAAATCGGCAACACCTTCAATTTGTTTTATTTTTTCGGATGGAAAATTGTGGAGCGAAAATGTCTTCCCGTTAAGGGCTGTAATTTTAAAATCGGGATTAAAAACACCATAAAGACTTTTAATAACACTCTCGAAACCATTAAAAACCGACAGTACAACTATTAGTGCGAATGTACCAATACCCAAACCAACAACAGAAATCGAAGAAATTATGTTTATCAAATTCCTCGACTTTTTTGATACCAAATATCGTGTTGCTATGAATAATGATGTTTTCACTGACAAATTTTAAGCAAAGATGCGTAATTTTTGTTGCATTAAAGAAGTAAACAAAGAGTAAAAAATAGAAATAAGGATTTATTTCCAGGCTTTTGCCACTAGTCCGGTACCGGTTTTATGCTTTCCTTTGAGGTCTAGATAGTTCAATATCAAACTAATAGGAAATGTCAGCAAATAATAAAAAGGTAATATGATAAAAAACACATAAGAAGTGTTAAGCATTACTATGGGATATTTCATGCTTAGTTTCCAGGAAATTTTTCCGGGTTTACCATATTGATAATAAACTTCTGATTTTGAAAAACCTGCACGTTTTAATTTGGCAGTAATATCATCAACGCCATAACCATCTCTCACATGCTCATCGATAAATGAGTGAGTTCCATCATTTTCATACTCGTCATGATCGTGGTCGTGCACATCGGAACCACCCTGATCGGAAGGTGTTGAAACCAACAGCATGGAGCCCGGCTTGAGAGATTTATAGAAGTTGGAAAACACTTTCTCATCCTCTTCTATATGTTCCATCACATCAACACAAAGTATGAGGTCGTATTTTTCTTTCTCATCAATTTTGGTAAGATCGGCATAACTAAAGGAAGCGTTTTTCAAACCTATCTTTCCAAAGAAATTATTGCAATCGTCAATTTGCTCCTGTTTTACGTCTACACCATTAATTGTCCAATCTTTATTGCGAGAAGCCAAATAATAATCATATTGCCCAAAACCTGAACCGGCGTCAAGTATATTTTGTTTTCCTTTTTGAGTTTTTTCCCATTTTTTAATTTCCTTACGGATATGCCATGATCGCAATAAAAGCAGGTCGAGTAATCTATAAAATAACTTTCTTAAAAAAGGTGCCGAGTTAAATACCTTTCCGAGTTTTCTTTTTATGGGATCGTATTTCATTTAAAATAGTATTCGGTGATTTGTAATGGAGGATGTTGTTAATCTTCGTCTTTTAATAGATTATCGATATTTTCGATATAGTCGAGTGAATCGTCGATATAGAAATTAAGGGCAGGAACTATGCGCAACTGATGACGTATTTTATTTCCCAGGCTACCTCTGATTTCTGAAGTATGCTTTCTGATATTTTTCAAAGCGGCATCCTTATCTTTGGTTGCAAATAAACTCAGGTACACCTTTGCAAGTGTTAGGTCTGGACTAATATTTACTTTGGTAACAGTTATCATTGCACCCTTTGCAAGATGTTGCATTTCAGTTTGAAAGATCATTCCCAGATCTTTTAATAGTAGTTTAGATATTCTTTCCTGTCTCTTCGATTCCATGCGGCAAAAATAGTAAATATCCTTTTCCGCAAACATTTTAAGTAAGGCATCATTATTATAATAATAGGTTTAGGTAAATATTTTCTGTTTAATATGATTCTAAAAATCAATTAATTCCAAACATGAACTATAAAAATTACTTTTGCAAGAAGTTGTTTTTTAATAAATGGAATATAATTTTATTATTTTCGAATAGTTTAACTTACATAAAACATTGAATAGCAGGTTCTATAAAATAGTTCGTACAAAAGAAAACCAAAGAAGACTGGTTCTTATATTAAGTCTGGTAGTTGGGCTTGTTAGCGGTCTGGCAGCAGTACTGCTTAAAAATACCGTACACTATACAAACGATTTGATTACCAACGGATTTGACTTCACAAGAGGCAATTATCTTTATTTGGCCTTTCCTTTGGTTGGTATTGGTCTTACAATCTTATTTGCAAAATACATTGCCCGCGACGACATAGGTCATGGTGTAAGTAAAATTTTATATGCAGTTTCCCGCAAGAAAGGAAGGCTGGAGGCACATAATATGTATTCTTCCATGATAGGAAGTACTTTCACAATTGCCTTTGGAGGCTCTATGGGATTGGAGGCTCCTATAGTTTTAACCGGAAGTTCAATAGGCTCATTTCTGGGGAGGCGATTCCATCTGAACTATAAAACCATAATGATATTAGTGGGTGCCGGGGCAACAGGAGCCATAGCTGGTATTTTTAAGGCACCAATTGCTGCCGTAGTATTTTCACTTGAGGTTTTGATGCTCGATCTTACTATGGTAACCGTTATTCCTTTGTTGATTTCAGCAGCAACAGCAGCAACTGTTTCGTATTTTTTTCTTGGTAGCGGTGTGTTATTTTCCTTCGACTTTGTACAAGGATTTAAAATTACTCACCTTGTATATTATGCCGGTTTGGGAATTTTTACCGGCCTTGTATCATTGTATTTCACAAAAAGTACAATGTATATAGAAAGTAAAATGGCATTAATAAAGTATAAATGGCAAAAATGGCTTGTGGGAGGACTTTTGTTAGGTTTACTAATATATATTTTTCCTTCCCTTTATGGTGAAGGATATGAATTTATGCATCAGTTAATAAACAACAGTACTGATGGATTAATAAACGAATCATTATTTGGCAACTTTACAAATATTGTCTGGCTTTCACTTTTCCTGCTTCTAATACTTATTTTTAAAGTTGTAGCCATGGCCATTACAGGAGGTAGTGGTGGTGTTGGCGGAATATTTGCGCCTTCCTTATTTATGGGTGCTGTGGCAGGAGTTTTTTATAGTCGTATTTTAAATGCATTTCCTTTTTTACACAATGTACCTGAAAAAAATCTCGCCCTGGTGGGAATGGCCGGAGTTATGGCCGGAGTTATGCATGCTCCCCTAACTGGAATATTTCTAATTGCTGAATTTACAGGAGGTTACGAACTGTTTACTCCTCTTATTATTACTTCTGTTATCTCATATTTAACAATAATGATTTTTGAACCTCATGGTATTTATACTAAGCGTTTGGCAAAAAGAGGTGAACTAATGACTCATCATAAGGATCGCAATGTATTGCAGATGATGAGTGTTAAAAAACTTATAGAAACCAATTTCAGAACGATAAATCCGGAAGGTAATTTGGGCGATTTGGTTAAGATAATTTCAGAATCGGAGCGTAACGTTATCGCTGTTGTTGATGAAGAAAACATTTTTTATGGAGTTGTTTTTGTGAACGACATTAGAAATATAATTTTCAAACAGGAACTTTATGAAACTACCATGGTAGCCGACATAATGTTTATGCCCGATCCACTGGTGAGTAGTAACGACAGTATGGAAGTTGTAGCGCAAAAGTTTCAGGATAGCGGGAATTATAACCTTCCGGTAATAGATGATGGAAAATATATAGGCTTTGTTTCCCGGGCAAGAATTTTCTCAAGTTACCGTAAACTACTTAAGGAGTTTAGTGATGAATAATCCCAATAAGGGGAATTAAGAAATATTAAATCAAGGATTTACTTTTTTTTCTGACCTTTGCAAAAAAAATAAAATGATTTACATCACCAGAAGGGAAAGATTTAATGCTGCCCACCGTCTTTTCAGAGAAGATTTTTCAGATGAAAAAAACCTTAAAGTCTTTGGCAAATGTTCAAATACCAATTGGCATGGACACAATTACGAACTTTTTGTAACCCTTAAAGGCGAAATAAACCCGGAAACAGGTTTCCTGGTGAACCTCAAAACTTTAAGTAAACTTATCAGAGAAACTGTTATTACAAAACTGGATCATAAAAATATTAATCTGGAAGTTGATTTTATGAAAGGCAAACTGGCTTCAACGGAAAATCTGGCAGTGGGTATATGGAATGAACTTCATGATAAAATAAAAGCCTTAGATGCTGATTTACATTGCATTAAAGTAAGCGAATCGGAAAACAATTCTGCCGAATATTATGGTTAGGCATTTAAAAATTATAGTGGCACTTTTTTTGACTAAAACAAAATTCATTATTTAAAAAACAATGGGAAAGATTAAAGATATAATAGGATACGAGCGAATAGATAGTTATGAGCCTGAGAAGTTAGAAAAGTTACGACATCATTATGCCGAGATATTAAACCTTATTGGTGAAGATCCAAAAAGAGAAGGCTTGATAGAAACTCCGCTTCGTGTTGCTAAGTCAATACAATTTTTAACACAGGGTTACGATCATGATCCGGAAGAAATTCTACTATCTGCAAAATTCAAAGAAGATTATCGTGAGATGGTAATTGTTAAAGACATAGAAATTTTTTCGATGTGCGAGCATCATATGATACCTTTTATTGGCAAAGCACATGTTGCCTATATACCTAACGGTTATATAACGGGCTTGAGTAAAATAGCAAGAGTAGTAGAGGCTTACGCCCGTCGTTTACAGGTTCAGGAGAGGTTAACTTCGCAAATTAAAGATGCTATTAACAATACATTAAATCCTCTTGGCGTTGCTGTGGTTATTGAAGCAAAACACCTTTGTATGGCAATGAGAGGTATACAAAAACAAAGTTCAGTAACAACAACAAGTGATTTTACCGGAGCTTTTAATAAACAGGAAACAAGAAATGAATTTATAAATTTAATTTCTGCGAAATTATCTTAAAACCAAAAAAACAAAGAAAAAAATAATATTAAGCAATGAACAATTTAAGTAATAACTATAACAATAACTTTGGCTATCAGCAGCGCGACATGGCTATGCCGATAGCAAGAACATATTTAGCAAATGTATTTATGTGGATGTTTTTAGCCTTGGCTATAACTGCAGCAACTTCATGGCTTTTTGCCACTTCAGAAAACCTTATGAGCCTATTGATAAATCCCGAGACAGGGTCAATGTCGGTTGGAGGCTGGATAGCAATGCTTGCTCCATTCGGACTTGTTATTTGGATGTCAATGGGTTTCCAAAAAATGTCCGCATCTACTATGGTATTGGTATTTATTGCCTATTCGGTATTGATGGGTGTTAGTTTGAGTTTTATTTTTCTGGCATTTACAGGTACATCAATTGCAACCACATTTTTAATTACGGCAGGAATGTTTGGTACTATGGCTGTTGTTGGGTATACTACTAAAACTGACCTTACCAAATTTGGAAGTATTATGATAATGGGTTTGGTGGGAATTATCATTGCAAGTGTGGTAAATATGTTTTTGGGAAGTGCTATGATGGATTATATCATTAGTTTTCTTGGTGTTTTAATATTTACTGGACTCACTGCATACGACGTACAAAAACTTAAACGCATTGGCGCTCAAATACATAGCGAAAACGATGCCACCAGAAAATTAACTATTATGGGAGCTTTAACTTTATACCTCGACTTTATTAATTTATTCCTATTTTTGCTGCGCTTTTTTGGCAATAGAAAATAAGTAATCGACCAACCACAATAATATAAATATTAAGTAGATTTAAAGTTATTATATGAAAGCCTACGTATTTCCCGGGCAAGGCGCCCAGTTTATTGGTATGGGAAAAGAGTTGTACGATTCATCTTCCAAATTGAAGGATATGTTTCATAAAGCAAACACCATCCTGAAATTCAAAATTACCGACATTATGTTTGATGGTACTGAAGATGAGTTAAAACAAACCAATGTTACACAACCTGCGATTTTTATACATTCGGTAATACTTGCCCACGCTCTGGGTGAAGAGTTTAAACCGGATATGGTTGCAGGACACAGTTTGGGAGAGTTTTCTGCTTTAGTAGCAAATAGAACACTCTCTTTCGAGGATGGATTAAGATTGGTTGCCAAACGTGCCGATGCAATGCAAAAAGCATGCCTGTTACAACCTTCTACTATGGCAGCAATACTGGGTTTGGAAGATAATCAGGTAGAAAACATATGTGCAAACATTAAGGATATTGTTGTACCTGCCAATTACAATAGCCCAGGACAATTGGTTATTTCAGGCTCTGTTGAAGGTATCGATAAGGCAATTGAAAAATGTAATGAAGCTGGTGCTAAACGAGCTCTTAAACTAAAAGTAGGCGGAGCATTTCACTCTCCACTAATGGAACCTGCCAGGGTTGAATTGGCGGAAGCAATAAATGCAACCAGATTCTCTAAAGGTATTTGCCCCATTTACCAGAATGTTACCGGACAATCGGTAAACGATCCCGAAATAATAAAGTCAAATTTAATTTCTCAGTTAACTGCACCGGTTATGTGGACCAGAATAATGCAAAACATGATCGCCAATGGTGCAAAAGAAGTAATTGAGGTAGGCCCCGGAAAAGTGTTACAGGGATTATTTAAAAAGATAGATCGTAAATTTGTTGTTAGTAGCGCAACAAT
>PKTA01000199.1 GCA_002869365.1 Marinilabiliales bacterium
TAGCAGTTTCCTCCTGACTTGTCTGCTTTTATAAATCAAGAACGATTAGTTGTTGATATTTAGCAACTTATTGAATTATTTCTTTACTTTGACCGCACTATATCGGACAAGTCAGGACAAAATTGAAAATATTTTTTGGATTTTTTTTATGAAATGGAATTAGTAATGCACTAAAAATAACTTTCAGGTTTTAAGTCGTTGAAAACGTGATTTCTGGAAGTAATCATTTTGTCTCTGGCGAGTTTAACGTCTACATTGCTTTTTATAATTTCTTCTGTCTCTTTTCCAGCCTCTTTTATTATTTTTCCATCGGGCTGACACATAAAAGATCTTCCCGCAAAGGTCAAATCCCTTTCAGTGCCAATGCGATTTGTGGTTGCAATAAACACCTTATTTATTATTGCCTGGGCAGGAACAACTTTAAATGCATTATATGTTACAAGGTTTGAAGGATGGGCAATAATGTCTGCATTTTTCTGTGCCAATATTCTCCATATTTCAGGAAATAAATAATCGAAACAAATAAGAATTCCAATATTAACACCTTCTATTTCGTAAACTTCCAAGCCTCCAACTCCCGGCTCAAATATATCTTTCTCATTCATAAAAAGATGAATTTTACGATATGTACCCAATATATTTCCTTTGCTTACAAGAATAGATGAATTATAAAGTTTATCGTCAACTTTCTCACAAATACCACTTACAATGCTTGTGTTCATTTCCCTGGATTTGCGTAAAAGCATTTTTACAAAAGGATTTTCTTCTATATCATATGCCAAATCGAAAGCATATTTTCTATTGGGAAAATTATAGCCTGTATCTGATACTTCGGGAAGGACAATAAGTTGACTGTCATTGCATTGCGATATTAATTTCTCTGCTTTTTCGCAGTTGGTATTAATATCTCCCAGCAATGGAGCAAATTGTATCTGAGCCAGTTTAAACATATTTATGGCCTTAAAACTTCAAAAGTGCCGTTGTCTTCCAACTTAATTATAGTTGAGGCTTTTACGCCAATTTTATCCTGATGAAGATTCACAACATAATCCACATTTTCTTTTATCTCATCGCTAATTTCATTAAAATACTTGGCAGATGGTTGTCCTGATATATTTGCAGAAGTTGATACTAATGGTTTTCCCAGTTTTTCAATAAGTTCCCTGCAAAAATCGTCCTGAACTATTCTTATTGCTATTGTTCCATCAGATGCAATTAGAGTTTTAGAAATGTTTTTAGCTCCCTTATAAACTATCGTCAGTGGCTTATCCGACTGGCTAATTAATTCAGGAGTTATATCTGGAACCTTATTAACATACTTATGCAGATTTTCAACGGCATCCAATAGTAAAATCATTGTTTTGCTTTCGGTTCTTCCTTTTATCTTATAAATTTTTTGAACGGATTTCGAATTTGTAGCATCACATCCTATGCCCCAAATTGTATCAGTAGGATATAAAATTACCTTACCCTTTTTAAGTAATTCTACCGATTTTTGTATTTCTTTATCAAAACTCATAAAATTTCCAATAATTGATCTGTTTCAATAGTAGTTGCACAATCAAAATGTTTTTTCGGACATGTATTAAATCCGTGTAATCCACAAGGTTTACATGATAATTTCTTTTTTGTTTCGATAATTGTAGAATTTTTTGCCAAGGGTCCAAAACCAAACTCAGGAACTGTGGAACAATATATTACTGCAGTATTCGCATTCATGGCAGAAGCCAGATGCATTGGTGCTGAATCGTTGACATAGTTCATTATTGCATCTTTCATCAAGGCGGCAGATTGCAGAAAATTTAAACTTCCCGCAAGGTTTAAACTATTTTTATGTTCTGATTTGTCGATAATAGTATTACATAGTTGCTTTTCCTTGTCCGATCCAATAAAGATTATTCTTATATCCTTATCTAATTTAGAAGCAAAATCTATCCACTTTATAACGGGATATTGTTTGGTAAACCAAAGAGAGGCAGGAGCAACAGTAATATATGCCGAGGTTTTATACTGCGATACCTTTGCATAATCTTCCTGTGATGGATACAGTTTCATTTGTGCATCTTTACAACTGCTTATGCTTTCGATAAGAGTGAGGTTTCTTGAAGTTTCATGAGGATTTCCTGGGCCTTTTCCAATTTCGTGTTTAACACTTTTTGTATAGAAAATCGAAAAAGGATTTTTATTGAAACCGATTCTTATTTTCGATCCTGAAAGTGCGGTAATTATACCTTAGGAAGCAAATCGCTGCAAATTTATTACTGCATCATATTTTTTCTCACGGATAATTTTTATTAGTTCCAGAAGTCGCTGGTATTTTTTTTCACTTTTATCCCATACTATAACATGATGCAACTTAGGGTGGCGGCGAAAAATACCTTCATAGCCATATTTCATTAAGAAGTCGATTTTGGCATTGGGGTACTCTGCGCTTAAACATTCTATTAGCGGTGAGGCTAAAATTACATCACCCAAAGAAGCAGTTTGTATTATCAATATCCTCTTCAAATTGTTTTTTGTGCAAAAGTAACAATCTATCAGGAGTATTTACAATTCAAAATCCTGTAAAGTATTCTGTTTAAGAAAAATTAATAATCCACTATGGATTATAATGAAGAGGTGCTCCTGGTCCTAAAGGCAAACCAAACTGCATCCATATAATTATTAATAAAGTCCATGCAAAGAAAAACGCAAAAGTATATGGAATCATAGTAGAGATAATAGTACCAATATTTGCATTCTTATCATATTTTTGGAAGTATGCTATAATTAAAGCAAAGAAACTCATCATGGGAGATATCAGATTTGTAACCGAATCACCTATTCTATATACAACTTGTGATAGTTCCGGTGAATATCCCAACTCCATAAAAAGTGGAATAAAAACAGGAGCCATTATAGCCCATTTTGCTGACGCTGAACCCATTGCCATATTTATTGTTGCTGCTAATATCACAAATGCTATAATCAGAGGGATGCTTCCTATATTAATACTTTGTAAAAATATAGCACCATTTATTGCAATTATTTCCCCAAGATGACTCCATTTAAAAAAGGCTACAAATTGGGCAGCAAAAAATACCAAAACAATATAAGTAGCCAGAGTTTTAATACTTGCCGACATGCCATCAACAACATCAGAATCATTTTTAAACTTACCTGCTACTATACCATAGGCAATTCCCATTACCGCTGAAAATAAGAATAATAGCGAGATAACTCCCTTAATAACAGGTGATTTTAAAATGCTTCCGTCAGGAGCACGAAGGAATCCGTTTTCAGGTAATAATCCTATTAAAATCAGTGCTGAAAGTGCAAGGAAAACTATAAAAGCCCAACGCAGGCCCAATTTTTCTTTATGATTCAGTTTTTCAATAGATTCTGCTTTCAACGATCCCGTATATTCACCAAGTCGTGGAGAGACAACTTTTTCAGTTACCCAGGTTCCAATAATGGCAACAAGGAAAGTTGAAACAAACATAAAATAGTAGTTTGCCGTGGGATTGACTTCGTAAGCAGGATCGATAATTTGTGCAGCTTCCTGCGATAATCCTGCAAGTAATGGATCGATGGTTCCTAGTATGAGGTTGGCTGAAAAACCACCTGAAACACCTGCAAAAGCAGCTGCCATTCCCGTAAGGGGATTTCTTCCAATACTCAAAAAAATTGTTCCTGCCAGAGGTATCAAAAGCACATAACCAATGTCGCTGGCAGTGTTTGATATTATACCTGCAAAAACGAGAACAAAAGTTAAGTATTTCTTTGGGGAGTTTATTACCAGAAGCCTGATGGCAGCAGCAATTAATCCACTACTCTCTGCAATGCCAATTCCAAGCATTGCAACAATTACAATTCCCAAGGGAGCAAAACCGGTAAAATTATTTACCATTTCAAGCATTATCCTGTGAATACCATCATGGTTTAACAGGTTTACAGGTTCTATTAATCTTGATGTTGTTGGGTGAATTGCATTCCATCCCAGTTGACTGGCAATAAGGGAAATAAAAAGTACCGATACTGCAAATAGTGCAAAAAGTGTGGCAGGATGGGGTAGGGCGTTACCTACTTTTTCAGTAACATTCAGAAATTTGGCGAAAATTGATTGTTTCTTTCTCGTCATAGATAGAATAAATATTTTTTTATTTGAGGGGGCGAATATAATAATTCTGGGAAACTGAATTTGACTTCTGATTTTGATTTAAGGATGTTTATTATGTGGGATGACGTCCCATTTTGTTATATTTTTGCGCCATGGAATTTAAGCTTACATCTGAATTTAAACCTACAGGAGATCAACCAGAGGCTATAAAACAATTGGTTGAAGGAATTAGCCGGGGTGATAAGGCTCAAACACTATTGGGTGTTACCGGATCCGGTAAGACTTTTACTATTGCAAATGTTGTTAAGGAAATAAACCGACCTACTCTTGTTTTGTCGCATAATAAAACTTTAGCAGCACAACTTTATGGTGAGTTTAAACAGTTTTTTCCTGAAAATGCTGTTGAGTATTTCGTTTCTTATTACGATTATTATCAGCCTGAAGCATATATTCCTGTAACAAATACTTATATAGAAAAGGATTTATCAATTAATGAAGAAATAGAAAAACTACGTTTAAGTACTACTTCTTCATTATTGTCGGGAAGGAGAGATGTTATTGTAGTGTCTTCTGTTTCATGTATTTACGGTATTGGAAATCCGGATGATTTTACAAATAATGTGATTAAACTTATGGTTGGCCAGAAAGTTAGCCGTAATAAATTTCTTCACGATCTTGTTTCCGCTTTATATTCCAGAAATGAAATCGAACTGAAAAGAGGTACTTTCAGAGTAAAAGGTGATACCGTTGATGTTTTTCCGGGTTATGCTGATCATGCTTTCAGAATTACTTTTTTTGGTGATGAAATTGATGAACTTGAAATTATAGATCCAATACCGGCAAAACGCATAGAAGTACTGGATAATATTACTATTTATCCCGCAAACATTTTCGTTACTTCTAAAGATAAGATGAAGTCGGCTTTGTTTGATATACAAGGCGATATGCGTCGGCAGGTGGATTATTTTCATGAAATAGGAAAGCACCTGGAGGCCAAACGTCTGGAAGATAGAGTTACTTATGATGTGGAAATGATGCGTGAACTGGTATATTGTTCGGGTATTGAAAATTATTCGCGCTATTTTGACGGAAGATCACAAGGTTCAAGACCTTTCTGTTTGCTGGATTATTTTCCTGATGATTACCTTACTGTTATCGATGAAAGTCATGTTACAGTTTCGCAGGTAAAAGCAATGTATGGTGGCGACAGATCGCGTAAACATAATTTAGTAGAATTTGGTTTTAGACTGCCCTCTGCAATGGATAACCGGCCTTTGAAATTTGATGAGTTCGAAAGTATTACAGGCCAGGCAATTTATGTAAGTGCCACACCTGCTGATTATGAATTGCAGCAATCGGAAGGCGTTGTAGTTGAGCAACTTATAAGGCCTACAGGATTGCTGGATCCCGTAATTGAGGTGAGACCATCCATAAACCAAATTGATGATTTACTGGATGAAATTGAGGATACGGTGGATAATGGTTTCAGAGTTTTAGTGACTACTTTGACAAAGCGAATGGCCGAAGAATTGACCAAGTATCTGCTTCGTTTAGACATAAATACAAGATATATTCACTCGGATGTGGATACTCTCGACAGAGTTGAAATATTACGCGATTTACGCCTGGGAAATTTCAATGTTTTGGTGGGGGTAAACCTGCTTCGCGAAGGTTTGGATTTGCCGGAAGTTGCTTTAGTTGCAATTTTGGATGCTGATAAGGAGGGCTTTTTAAGGTCTTCAAGATCATTAACCCAAACGGCAGGAAGAGCAGCTCGTAATTTGAAAAGTAAGGTTATAATGTATGCCGATAAGATAACCAGATCGATGCAACAAACTATTGATGAAACTGAAAGAAGGCGGGAGAAGCAAATGGCATATAATGAAAAACATGGTATAACTCCAACTCAAATTATAAAATCAACCGACTCGATTATGGGGCAGACCTATGTGGCCAATTCCATTCATACCGAGGATAACGCCTATATTGAAAATTCTTCAAGCGGTTTAGCCGCCGATCCGGTTGTGGAATATATGAGTCGTGATGCGGTAATCAAAGCCATTGAAAAGAATAAAAGTGATATGAAAGAAGCTGTAAAAGTTCTGGATTTTATAGAGGCTGCAAGATTGCGTGATGAAAATAAGGAATTGGAAAAACTTCTTGATGAAAAGTAAATATAATAATATGAAATGAGCATAAACTTTTTTAATCGTACTATCCAGAATGATTAAAATAAGTATATGCAAAAGCGAAGCGGTTACATATATGTATAAATTTTTAATTAATTTATAATCAAATAATTAATAAATTTTAAATAGATGAAAATTAGACTTTTTAATTTTGGCTGGCTACTTATTGCAATGTCAATGGCAATTTCCTGTACAAGTTCATCCAAATATCTGGAGAGGGGTGATTATGATAAAGCCATTTCTAAATCTGTGAAAACTCTCATGAAAAAGCCTGATAAAAATGATGAGATAAGAACTCTTAAAAAGGCATTTTCATTGGCAAACAAAAGAGATTTGGATAGGATACGCCAACTTAAACTTTCCGGTCAGCCGGATATCTTCGACAATCTTGTGGATAATTATTCAAGGCTTATAAGCCGACAGGATTTAGTTGAAAGGTTACCCAATGAAGTTCTTTCAAAAATTCATTTTAAACATATAGATTATAATTCTGATATAGTAGAGGCAAAGAAAAAAGCAGCAGAATATTTTTATGCCCGGGGAAGCAAACTTTTGGAAACTGGCAACAAAATGGATGCTCGTAAAGCATATTCCGATTTTAAAAGGGTAAAGCATTATTTTCCTGCTTATTATCAAATAGATAGTAAGATTGATCAGGCTGAGTATATGGGTACAAATAATGTAGTTTTTTACATACAAAATGAAAGCCGAACAGCATTGCCTGAAGATTTTCAAAATGAAATATTAAAAGTAAGTCTTAAAAAACTGAACAGGCAGTGGCTGAATTTTGATACCTGGGAAAATGAAAATGTCAATTATGATTACACTATTTATCTATCTATAAAAGAAATAGTTACAAGTCCTGATTTAGTTAAGGAAATTCATTATAAGGAAGAGAAAACAATAGAAGATGGCTTTGAATACGTACTCGACGAAAATGGAAATGTGAAAAAGGATACCAGCGGAAACGATATAAAAGTTCCTGCATATAAAGTTATAAGTTGTAATATTATTGAAACCAGAATGAATAAATCAGCGAGGGTAGGAGGTTCATTGGATTTTTATGATAACAGAGATCGTCAGCTAATAAAAACCATGCCTGTGGCCACTGAATTTGTATTCGCTTATAGTACCGCATTTGCTCAGGGTGATGCACGTGCTTTGAAGAAAGAAACCAAGAGGAAGATAGGTATGAAGCCGGTTCCGTTCCCTACCGAATTGCAAATGATATTCGATACTAATGAGGATTTAAAAGCGAAGGTAAAGGACATAATTGCTTCTAACAGAAACATACTTTTAAATTAGTAAAACTTAATTTTACTCATGCAAAAAGAAATAATACCAACTAACAGAAAAGCATTAAAAATAAACATCGATACTCCTTTTTACGGATCATTTGCCGAGATAGGGGGAGGACAGGAAACTGCACGTCATTTCTTTCTTGCCGGCGGAGCTTCAGGAACTGTTGCCAAAACAATTTCTGCCTACGATAAAAGTTTCTCCGACCTTCAGTATAACTGTGAAAATCTGGGACGATATGTTTCTGAAAGTAGACTGGAAAAAATGCTCGACAGAGAGTATAACGAAGTCACCAAACTCTTAAGCGACAATAAGCCCGACTCCTTATTTTTTGCATTTGCCAATACAGTGGAAGTTTTAAATTATAACAAATCAAATTATAGTCATGGTTGGCTTGGCATAAGATATCAACTGGAAGAAGGAGGGGAGCCAAACACAGTAATTTTGCATGTAAAACTTCTTGAAAATGATGCCAAACTGCAACAGTCTACAATTGGAGTTTTAGGTGTTAACCTCATATATGCTGCCATAAATTATAGCGACAGTCCAAATGAGTTTATCAGATCGCTTACCGATAATTTGAGCATAGATCGCTACAGGATTACTATGATGCGAATGAGAGGCCCTCAACTGCAATATGTCGACAACAGACTGTTGGGTATCCAACTGGTAAAAAATCACCTTACAAGATCTATTATGTTCGATAAAAATGGTGATGTGCAAATGCCCAGCGATATGCTGTATAAAAAAAATGTTCTGGCTTTTCGCGGGAATTTTATGCCCATTACTTATGTTGCAAAAGATATTATAAAAACCAGCAAGGAACTTTTTGAAAAAGATGAGGATTATCGTGATAATAACTCGCTTTTCTTTTGTGAAATGTCGTTGAATAATCTCCTTTCGGTAAAAGGTGATGTTGACGAACGCGATTTTCTAGGCCGTATTGATATGCTTAACTCCATTGGCCAAAATGTTATGGTTACTGATTTTGGAAAATATTATGAATTGGTTGACCTTTTTGCACAGTTTAAAATTAATAAACTCAGGCTGGTAATAGGTGTTCCCAGTCTGGAAGGCTTATTCGACGAAAAATATTATACCGATTTAAAAGGCGGGATATTGGAGGCCTTTGGAAAATTGTTCCCTTCCAATCTCAAACTTTATATCTATCCAACCATTAATTCGGGCAGCGATGAACTGCTGACTTCCAAAAGTATAGAGCTCAATAAAAAACTTGAAGGACTGTATAAGTATCTAAAAGACAATGGCTTTATTAAGGATTTGAAAAGTAATATGAAGGCTCAGCTTCATGTTAAATCCAGGGAAGTAAATAAAATGATAGAAGATAATAATCCTGAATGGGAAAAATATGTTCCTATTGCGGTCGCTGAGATGATAAAAAATAAGAAGAACTAAAACTCTTTGAAAATTCGTGCCTGCGAAATTCCAGGTGCCTTTATACCTATATCCAGAAAATATCCAAAAGGTGTTTGAAAGGCTTCATAATCAGCATTGGTAAGGCGTGTTTCCACTTTATCAAAAATATCTTTTGTGGTATGCGGATTGGCCTTGGTTTCAGCCAAATGAGCGAAAGAATGTAAAACTATTTTGGTGGTTTCATTCTTTTTTGCAGCCCATTTTAAATTTTTAAGCAATTTTGTCTCAACTGATTTGGTGTTTTCTTCATCATTTTCTTCGGCATGAATAAATGCCAGTAATATATTTTCGAATTTACCCTCTTCATTTACTTCCGGAAAATCCTCCAGAGTTTTTGATATGGGTTTATAATTAAATTGTGTACAATACATTAAAAGTAGTTTCATAATAAGGGAATTATTTTCAACAAATGTATAAATAATACTGTTTCTGAGCCATTTACCGGAAAGTAACAAAAGGCAACGGTTTAACAAAAAAAATCAGAATTTTGTATTGTCTATTTGAAATAAAATACTGTATATTTGCAGTCCGAAAAATGGTGGTTGTAGTTCAGTTGGTTAGAACGCCTGA
>PKTA01000102.1 GCA_002869365.1 Marinilabiliales bacterium
ACAAAAGGAGATAAAACGGAGTGTAAATAAACCATCCCTTACGGAAACTAAACAGAAAATTTAATATTTCAGGACGACTCCAATAAAAGCCTTCGCCCTGATATCCAAAGTAAAAAATATGTGACGTCTGTAGATAATTTATAAGCAGATACGGACTTGTTGCAATAATAACCAGAATTATTGCCAACAGAAACCTGAGTGATTTTAATTTTTGGAAGACAGTATCTTTAAAGTTTAGCCAATTTTCGGCCAGCATGGGTAATGCAATTATTATAATTATGTTTACAGGACGTATCATGAAAACCAACCCAAGGGCTATGGCGGCAAATATGAGATGCGATAATTTTTGACCTAGAAAGTACTTGCGCACAAAGTAGAGTAGAACACTAATCGCTGCAAATGAGTAGACGTGCGAGAAGGAAGGTATCAAAAAAGTATAGGCAAATAAGTTGGTGGAAAGCAATGCTGCAGCGACAAAAATTAAACTTGCTTGCGTATTTAGTTTGTACGATTTTAGAAGTTTAAATAAATATAGTAAACCTACCCAGCACCAAAAAACTGCTGCAATTCCAACTCCATATTGAAATAAGAAGTTATAGCCATCAACTTGCAAGCCAAAAATATAGGATAATAGCATGGCCAAAAGAAAAAATGGCATAATTAGGAATGCCGTACCCGGAGGGAATTTGTTGATTGTGGTACCGTTTATTTTATGATAATTATGTCCTTGGTAATCAAGGCCTTTCCTTTGTTTTTCTGCTTCAAAAACCTCATTAAAATCGAGGCTGTGATTAATAAATAAAGCACTTAGCCAGGCATAATGGCCACTGCCATCACCATCGATAAAATGAGATCGGTGCTCACTGCTTTTGGATATGGTTAACCCAATAAATATTATTAGCAAAATACCCAAAAAAGAGTAAGTAAAAAGTGAATTGTTTGACGAATTTTTAATCTTCAAAACTGATATTGATATTTTTATTTGCAGATGCTAATTTATGGAGAATATTCAAATGGGATAAACAAAAGATTATTTATCCTGGTTTTATTCAATAGGAAGCAAGGAACGAACTGAACTATTGCATATTTAGGGTTTATTACTGAATAGGCAATTGTCTTTTGAAACCCTCTTCAAGAGAGATGAAAGTTTCGGTGGCTGTAACTTCCAGTATCGACTGTATTTTCTCGATAATTATACTTTTTAAATGTTGATTATTTTTAGCCATTATTTTAACGAAAAGTGAGTATTTTCCTGTGGTGTGGTGGCATTCTACCACTTCAGGAACTCTGGAAATCTTATCGAAAACCTGTTCATGTGTTCGAGTACTGGTTAAATTAACCTGTAAACCAATAAAAGCCTGGGTTAAATAACCTGCGTCGTAGGGTGAAATATTAAATTGGGAACCAGTAATAACTCCAGCCTCTGTCATCTTTTGAATCCTTTGATGCACAGCGGCACCACTCACTTTGCATTGTCGGGCAACTTCCAGATATGGAACGCGGGCATCCTTCATTAAAATTCCAAGTATCTTTTTGTCCAGACTATCAATTCGAAATTTATTTTCCATAATTATCAATAAAAAGTAACAATTATTATGTATTTAAAGTTATTTGCTTACAAATTTAAAATAATATATCAATATCAGATTCATATTGTCAAATTATTACCAAAACGACTACGATATTAGTATATTTGTAATCGAAATTTAAAACATGCTATCATGACAAAAAAATGGGATCCGGCAACGGCCGTACAACGTATAGAACAATTTGGTGAGTTTGGAGGAGTAAACCCTTCAATAACAGATTCTGCAACATTTACGTTTCTTCGTGAGAAGACTATGCTAGACACTTTTCACGGCGAAACCGAGGGATGTTTCCTTTATTCACGTCACTGGAATCCATCCAACAAATATCTGTCACAGGTTTTGGCAGCCATGGAAGGCACAGAAGCAGCCTGGGTAACAGGTTCGGGTATGGGAGCTATAACAACTGCAATATTGCAATTGGTAAATACCGGCGATCATATTATTACCAGTGTAACAACTTATGGTGGTACTTATGCATTTTTAGCAAACTATTTAAAGAAATTTAATATTGAAGTTAGTTTTGTGAATATCAGTGATTTAGATGCGGTAGCAAAAGCTGTAAAACCAAACACAAAAATAATTTATACAGAAAGCATGACCAATCCCATGCTTCAGATTTCAAATATTCCTGAGCTTGCTAAAATTGCAAAAGCAAATGATATAAAACTCATTGTTGACAATACATTCACGCCATTGATTATATCTCCATTTATTTTAGGAGCTGATATTGTTGTTTACAGCATGACGAAGTTTATTAATGGTAAGAATGATGCTGTAGCAGGAGCCATTTGTGCTTCATTGGAGTTTATTAATGACATTAGCAATGTAAATGACGGAACAGCAATGTTGCTTGGACCTGTTCTTGATCCTTTGCGTTCATCCAATATTTTGAAAAACATTGCATCGCTTCATATTCGGATGCAAAAGCATGGCCAAAATGCAATGTATCTGGCGAAGAAATTTAAATCAATAGGATTGAAATTTAATTATCCGGGTCTTCCTGATCATCAGGATCATGAGTTGATGAACTCTATGATGAATGATGGTTTTGGTTATAGTGGAATGATTGCCATTGACATGGAAACTCCTGAAAGAGCAACTGATTTGATGGAAATGATGCAAGAGCGCCAGGTTGGATATCACGCTGTTAGTTTGGGATATTTTAAAACTTTGTTCTCTAATTCAGGAAGAAGTACATCTTCGGAAGTTCCTGAAGAAATACAGAAGGAAATGGGCTTGTCGCCAGGCTTAATCCGTTTCTCTGTAGGACTTGATCACGATATTGAAAAAACTTATCAAATAATAGAATCCTGTTTGAAGGATTTGAAATTTATTTAGATATTTTACTACTTGTCATAACGAGAGTATCCAATGCATAATAATTGGGTTCTCCGATTAATTTTTCTCTGCGAATTTTGTGATTCACTTTGCGCTCTTTGCGTTTAAAAAAATAAACCACAAAGGAACGCTAAGGATTTCACGAAGGATCACAAAGGTTTTTAAAGTTAATTCGATATTTCCTGTATCTTAAGTGGTTGAATATGAGAATGTAATAAATCTAAACCGATTTGTTATGAATAGGATTAATTTGTATTTTTGAGGATATTAAAACTAATTGACATGAAGAATCTTTTACTTATCATTTTTATTGTTACGTCATTTATTGTAAAAGCACAACTTACAATAATAATTGAATCGGTGCCGGAAAGTACGCCAGCCGATGCTGATATTTTCTTCGCCGGGAATATCAATGACTGGAACCCGGGAGATGAGGCGTTTAAGATGACTCCTGCTGAAAATACCTGGGAACTTATACTGCCTGCCATGGATGAGGGAACAGAAATTCAATTTAAATTTACCCGTGGTAGTTGGGAAACTGTTGAAAAAGGTGCTAATGGTGAAGAAATTGGTAACAGGACATTTACTTTTGGAAATGGAGAAACTATTAATCCAATAATACTGAACTGGGCTGACGGTAGTGGTGGTGGAATCACTGCCAGTGAAAATGTTTCAATAATGAGTGAGGACTTTTATATGCCACAACTCGACAGGAGCAGAAGAATATGGATTTATCTTCCTCCTGATTATTCCATCACAGCAAAGTCGTATCCTGTATTATATATGCACGACGGTCAAAATCTGTTCGATACGGAAACCTCATATGCAGGAGAATGGGAAGTGGATGAAACTTTGGATGAACTTTATAATCAATCGTTTAACGTTCCAATTGTTATTGGGATAGACAATGGAGGTACAGAAAGAATTAATGAGTATACTCCATGGTCGAATTCTCAGTATGGTGGTGGTGATGGAGATAAATATGTAGAATTTATTGTTGAAACACTAAAACCTTATGTTGATGATAATTACCGCACTCTGGATGATAGAGAAAACACGGCCATTATGGGGAGTTCGTTGGGAGGATTGATTTCTCATTATGCGGCGCTAAAATATCAGGATGTTTTTAGTAAGGCAGGTTTGTTTTCACCATCATATTGGTTTTCCGATTCGGTTTGGATATTTACCGATAACCATCCCAAGCAGTTTGATATGAGGATTTATCAAATGATAGGAGGTAATGAAGGAAGTCAGAATGTTGATAATTTGAGTGTTATGGAAGATCATCTACTTAACAGTGGATTTGATGCAAATGAATTGTCTAATAAAACAATACCCAATGGTTCGCATAATGAAGCTTTGTGGAGAGGCGATTTTGAAACAGCCTATAAATGGTTATTTCAGGATTATATAGGAGGAATTTATGATATCCCAAATATAAAAAGTATCAGGGTAAGCCCAAATCCAGCAAGAAATGAAATAACTATTTCCGATTACAGTCCAAGGTCAGGCGACAGCATTGTTGTGACAGATATTAGAGGAGTTGAACTAATTTTGATACAAAATGTTGTAAGCAATAAAGTAAATACTTCGGGATTGAAACCTGGAATATATATTTTAAGAATTTTTAGTGAAAATGAAGTTTATGGGGCTAAGTTTGTAAAAAACTGATGAATCTTTCTCTTCATTAAGATAAATACCTGTATAGGATTTTTTATATTTTACAATATCTTCGGGTGTACCTTCAAACACTATTTCACCACCTTTATCACCACCTTCATTACCCATATCGATTACCCAGTCGGCGGATTTAATACTTTCATTATTGTATAAAATCCTGAAATTGTAGAATTTGAGTTGTATAAAATTACAACCTCAATTGTTATGAATTCACTAGATGAATTATTCAATAAAAGATTGTTTTGATTCAATTATTTGTATAAAAAAAATATTTTTCGTATTTTGCAAGATGAATTAATTGCCTATCGTAAGATACTATTAGTATCTATATTTATTAAAAACAAACATTAATTCAAATAAAACAAAACATACAAAAATGAAGAAGTTTATTTATTTAATTGGCTTAGTATTGGTTCTAGCCATCGTGAATACTGCATGCGAAAAAAACCAAGATTCTATTAATCAACAAGAAGTTGAACAATCTTTTAAAGCTAAACCTGGCGGATGTACAACTATTCAGAGCGGAAATCTGGTAGATTCACAAGGTAACACAATTGAAACAGGTTATAACGATTTTGGTTATAATTATCAGGCGCATATATACAATGGCGATTATGGCGAACCTGATTGGCATTTAGTAATGAAATGGAATTATTCATGGTTGTCGAATAAAGATTGTGATGGAGATGGCCTTTTAGACCGACACTTAGGTCTTTCATCATACATAGGATCAGGAGCCTGGTTAACAAACCACTGGACTACAACTTATTATGATGAAGATGGAAATCCCTGCTCCTATAGTGAATTTATAAAAATTATCGCAGTACCCACCGACGCAACCTCAATAAACGGTGTGTGGTATAATGCTGATGGTGTTGAAATAGGGCCTTCAATTTGGGGAGAATTTGCGATTATTCAGGAAATTATAAATGATCCTTGCGAAGGAACTAATGGAGTTTCTTACAAGAGTCCTGACCACCCCGGTTTAGGAAATTGGTAAAACTTTAAGTAATGAGATCAGGCAATTAATATAATGAGCCCGCTAGTTTTTGGCGGGCTTATATTTTGTTTTGAATCGAGCCGGGGTATATTCATAAAAATCCTGAAGTCAGACTATATTCTTAGTGGAGTTAGATAAAAATATGTATATCTTATATTAACAGCGAAGTGGGATTGGTCATGCATAATAATTTCAGATCAACATGAGGGAAAATACGCTTATAAAATACAATTATAAATAACTTTTTGTGACTAGCTTTTTAATGGCATAAATGGCTGTTTATTAATCATTAAGATAATTGCCTGTATGTGATTTTTTACATTTTACAATATCTTCGGGTGTACCTTCAAACACTATTTCACCACCTTTATCACCACCTTCAGGACCCATATCGATTATCCAGTCGGCGGATTTTATGATTTCGTTGTTGTGCTCAATAACCATCACACTATGACCAATTTCAATAAGTGCATTCATGGAGATGAGGAGTTTTTTTATGTCGTGGATATGAAGACCTGTTGAAGGCTCGTCGAAAATGAAAAGGGTAGGAGTGTTAACACTTCCTTTTGAAAGGAAATATGCCAGTTTAACTCTTTGTGCTTCTCCACCACTAAGGGTGTTTGACGATTGACCAAGGCGAAGATAACCTAATCCTACTTCCTGTAATGGCAGTATTTTCTCCACGATTTTTTTTTCTGTGGATGACAGATCTTTGCCTTCGCCAAAAAACGTTATTGCATTATTAACCGTCATTTCAAGTATTTCAGAAATATTTTTGCTTTTGTATTTTATTTCCAGTACTTCTTCTTTATAACGTTTTCCATTACAAACATCACATTTCAAATGAATATCGGCCATAAATTGCATTTCCACTTTTACCTCACCTTCGCCATCACAATTATCGCATCGCCCACCGGCAATATTAAATGAAAAGTAGCCGGGTTTATATCTTCTTTGTTTTGCAAGCGACTGATTAGCATATAATTGCCTTATTTCATCGAATGCTTTTAGGTAGGTTGCCGGATTAGAGCGTGACGACCTTCCTATTGGATTTTGATCGACATATTCTACAGCCCCCAAACTGTTGAGGTCACCCTTTAGGGATGCGAATTTTCCAATGCGGTCGGAATAACCTCCAAAATGCCTTTTTAAGGCAGGATAAACGATATCTCTAACCAATGTTGACTTCCCGGAACCACTAACACCACTAATTACTGTGAGCATATTAAGTGGTATCTTAACATTAAGAGATTTCAGGTTATTTTCGATAGCACCTTCAACTTCCAGGTAATTTCTGAATTTACGTTTTATAGTACTATAGTCGATTTGCTTTCTGCCGGTAAGATAGAGAGCAGTATAGCTTATATCGTTATTTTTCAATTCGTCGAAACTACCCTGGAAAACCAATTCGCCACCGTGTTCACCGGCATCGGGGCCTATGTCAATAATATTGTCTGCGGCTTTTATTACTTTTTCATCATGTTCAACAACGATTACAGTATTTCCCAAATCTCTTAGGCGTTTTAACACAGTTAATAGCCTGTCGGTATCGCGTGAATGTAAACCAATGCTGGGCTCGTCGAGTATGTACATTGATCCTACCAGACTGCTTCCCAAAGATGTGGCCAGGTTTATCCTTTGCGATTCTCCTCCCGACAAGGTGTTTGAAAGTCTGTTGAGGGTGAGATAACCCAATCCAACATCATTTAAAAATTCCAGGCGGTTATTTATTTCTATTAGTAACCTTTTGGAAATTTTGGTCTGGTAATCGTCTAGTTTGATGTTTTTGAAAAATGAGTGAAGTTCATTTAACTGCATTTTAACAATATCGGAAATTGATTTACCGGAAATTTTCACATAATTAGTATCCTTACGAAGCCGTGTGCCTTTACATTCGGGGCAGACAGTTTTTCCGCGGTAACGCGAAAGCATTACTCTGTATTGTATTTTATATGTCTGTTCTTCAACATATTGAAAGAACTGATTAATTCCTTCGAAATAGTCATTTCCATTCCAAAGAACTTCTTTTTGTTCTTCGGTTAACTGAAAATAGGGACGATGAACGGGGAAATCAAATTTATCGGCAACGTCCATCATAGCGTATTTCCACTCACTCATTTTTTCGCCTTTCCAGCATGCAACGGCGTCATCATAAACAGAAAGCGATTTATTGGGGATAACCAAATCCTCATCAATGCCAATTACACTTCCAAAACCTTCACATTTTTTACACGCACCATAAGGGTTGTTAAAGGTGAACATATTTATTGAAGGCTCTTCAAATTCAATTCCATCTTTTTCAAATTTATTGGAGAATTTCTCCACTGTATTGTCAGGAATTTTCATGATAAAGCAATCGCCTTTGCCTTCATAAAAAGCAGTTTCTACAGAATCGGCTATACGCGATTTTAAATCATCGTCATCTTTGCTGTTTACCAGCCTGTCGATTATCAGATATATTTTGTCTTTCTTTTTTTCTTTGGAAAGGTCCGAAATAAAATCCTCTATGCGATTGGGCTCATTATTTAGAAGTATACGTGTAAAACCTTGCTGCATCAGGATTTCCAACTGCTGCTTCATAGATCTTCCCTCAGGGATAACAATAGGAGAAAGAATCAGGAGTTTGCTGCCTTGTTCAAGACTTTCCACATAATTTACAATATCGGTAGTATTGTTTCTTTTTACAACTTTCCCTGAGATGGGAGAGTAGGTAATGCCTATTCGCGAGTATAATAGTTTAAGATATTCATAAATTTCGGTTGATGTTCCAACGGTAGATCGTGGACTACGGGTTTTAACTTTCTGTTCGATAGCAATGGCGGGAGAAATGCCCTGTATGTCATCAACGTCGGGTTTGTCCATTCTGCCAAGGAACTGGCGTGCATATGAACTCAAACTTTCCACATAACGTCTTTGCCCGTCGGCATAGAGTGTATCGAAGGCCAGGGATGATTTTCCGGAGCCTGAAAGGCCACTTATTACCACCAGTTTTTTTCTTGGTATGTCAACACTCAAGTTCTTAAGGTTGTTAACCCTTGATTTTATGACTCTTATAAAATTATTATCGTTGTTTTTCGGCATATATTAAAAAAATGACTGCAAAATTATCAATTTTTTTGCTTTTTTAAGTTTAATCCATATATTTGCACTTAATAATTCATAAAAAACTAATAGGAGGAAAGCTATCGATTAAACATTTACCTTTTTGTACATATTAACGAAATTGGTAAAATATGAATCTGGAATCAGCAACGGAGCGTGATTTAATTGCTACTTATTTAGAGGGCAACCACGCAAGCCTCCAAACTCTAATCAATCGTCATCAGTCGCGTTTATTCGCATATATCTTTATGTTGGTTAAAAACAAGCAACTGGCCGATGATATTTTTCAGGACACTTTTGTAAAAGTTATAAATACCCTTAAATCGGGGAAGTATAACGATGAAGGTAAGTTTATCCAGTGGGTGATGCGGATTGCTCACAATTTGGTGATAGACCACTTCAGGAAACAGAAGAAACATAATTTCGTGGAATCTTATAATCCTGAAGTTAGTGTGTTCGACACCATTAAACTAACCGACCCGTCAATTGAAGAACGTTTGGTAACAGATCAAATTCATCAGGATGTAAAAGGTTTGTTGAAACATCTTCCTGAAGAGCAGAAAGAGGTATTATATTTAAGATGCTATGTGGGTCTTAGTTTTAAAGATATAGCAGAGCAAACAGATGTTAGTATTAATACTGCTTTAGGCAGGATGCGTTATGCTCTTATCAACCTACGTAAGATAGTGGAAGAGAATAAGATGGTTCTTACGGCATAGGAGTGCGCTAGAGTTCATAGAGTTATGAGTTATGAGTTGTGAGTTATGAATTATGAGTTATGAATTATGAGTTGTGAGTTGTGAGTTGTGAGTTATGAGTTGTGAG
>PKTA01000111.1 GCA_002869365.1 Marinilabiliales bacterium
TTCAACCCTTCGACCATAAAAAAAGGGAACAACCCTCCGGCCATTCCCTATAAGAAATTTACTCTATTGTTTAATTATATTCTGACTTTTTCTGTTTTAGAACTATTACCATCAACTATCATAATATAGTAGGTACCATGTTGCTTATCTGATAAGTTGATTCTTATACTATACTGATCATTCATTTTTTCAGGTTTATCGGAAAAAACCTTGTCGCCATATACATTGTAAACATTTACTTTTGGATTTCCTGCTTCTTTCAGTTTGAAGTATAAATCAACCATACCGTCTTTTACATTCAAATCTATATTTTCAACTCCCAAACGATTTGGTTTATTTTTTATCCCTGCATCTCTTAACTCAATATCAGATACTCTTCCATGATCATTGTTAAAGAAAACATATTCAGGTGCATCAGGAGCATGGGGGATTGCCATATATTGAAGTTCCCTTAATGCATCAAGTTCTCCAAGTTTTTCCAGTTGTTTGAGTTCAATAATTTCATCTATATTTTCAAGCTTTCTTTGCAGTTCTTCCTGTGAGAAGTACAGGTTTTTGTTAGCATTAGCCAGCTCCTTATAAACATGCTCCATATTGATATCCAACTCCTTCATATGCGAACTAATATCAATAACTTCCTCATTTCCATCCTCATCTACCCATTTTATTATGCCAGGATGATTTCCATCAACATTAGAAAAAGAATAAGTTTTTGATCCATCGGTTTTTATTTCCACATTTCCACTCTTATCTTTTATAACAAAAACATTTTTGCTTTTGCTTACATTTCCATCGGAGTCAACAATAACTTCAACACTTACATCTTCTCCATCGCTATCAATACCATATTTCTCCAGGTGAATATCATCCATATCACCTTTAACAGTGAAAGTAGTGTCGAAAACAACCTTCTTTCCATTTTCTTCTTTAACGGTTTTAATTCTTACTTTCTTTTCAATGTTTTTTTCTGTTTTCGTATCCTGCGCTTTTATGGGCTGAGAGATAACAATTAAACCTCCCAGTATACCTATAAAACAAATTGCGATTAATCTTTTCATTTTTCTTATTTTTAAATTTAAATTCGATTACTTTTATTAATGATACAAAACTATTTATTGGAGATGCTGTTTGCGGTTAAGGCCGGTTAAAAAAGGTTAAAGAAAGGTTAAAGTTGTAAGAATCAGGCAAATCCTTAGTACTTTTGAAAATCAAAATTAATATAAAATAGATGCGTCCGTATTATAGATACATAATTGTTTTAATGTCGTTGAGCCTTTTAGGGATAATCTTTGTTCAGGCTTTATGGATAAACTATGCTATTAAAAAGGAGAAGGCCATTTTTAATAAAACTGTTTATAAATCTCTTAACGAAACAGTTGACAAACTGGAAAGAAAAGAGATGTTTTACTTCATGAATGAGAAAATAGATCTGCCTCCAGCACCAAAAATTCCAAAGTTTGAATATCACATTCAGGAGAATAAATTAGATTCGTTGATAAAAACCAGCCACGATCAGGTAAGGTGGAAAAATAAAAGTAACAGAATTGTTAAAGAAATTAAAACCAATAAGGGACAAACAGTAATAGTTTTAAGCGACTCCACGAAAAATTCCGGAACAACAGTAAAAGTTAGTGCAAATTTTGAAGATGATGAAAACCGCATATTCTTTAATAATGATATGGAATATGTTGTAAGCAATGAAATAGTTGATGTTGAAAAAATTATCGACTCCATTCAACAAGTTCTTGAAATACAATCTGTAAAAGAAAAGGTTGTGGAAGAAAAAATGGAGCAGTTTCAAAAGAATATCGACAGATGGGCAATGGAATATAGTTTCGACAATGAAAGAATTGAACTCCTTGAAATCAACAATAATCTGGATGAAATTTTGAGCAACTCTCTACAAAATAATGGTATAGATTTAGATTTTCAATACCAAATTTTTGAGAAAAAAGAAGATAAGAACAAAGTTATTACATCTTTACCCGATACAAGTTCGGTATTGAATTTACAATATCAAACACAACTTTATCCCAACGATTTATTTAAGAGTAGTACCTATATAAGCATAGGCTTCCCTGATGCTAATAAGATGATATACAAATCATTATATTTACTAATTATAGGCTCTTTGTTATTTACAACAATAATTTTATTCACCTTCGGTCTTACACTATACTATATTCAAAAGCAAAAGAAAATTTCTGAAATTAAGTCGGATTTCATTAATAATATGACCCATGAGTTTAAAACTCCCATAGCAACTATCAGCCTTGCTTCATCTGCAATAGAATCACCAAAAATAAGTGGCAACAGCGAAAAGACTAATTATTATGTGGATATCATTAAAAAAGAAAACAAAAGGATGAACTCACAGGTTGAGCGGGTTTTGCAAATGGCTCAAATTGATAATGACGACTTTAGTTTGAACCTGGAAGATAATGACATTCATAGCATAATTGAAAATGTCGCCAATGTTCTGAATATGAGGGCTGAAGACAAGGGTGGCAGAATATTAACTTCGCTTAAGGCTTCATGTTTTAATATAAAAGTTGATGAAATTCATTTTGCCAACGTACTTAACAACCTCATCGATAATGCTTTAAAATACAACGACAAAAAACCTGAAATACTTATAGAAACCAGTACAAGAAGTAATAAATTCATACTTGAAGTTTCTGATAATGGAATGGGAATGAGCAAAGAGGTACAAAAGCATATATTCGACAAATTTTATCGAAAACCCAGCGGTAACATACATAATATAAAAGGATTTGGTCTGGGATTGAGTTATGTAAAAGCAATTGTTGAAGCTCATGGCGGAGAGGTAAGTGTTAATAGTGAAGTTGGAAATGGAAGTAAGTTTACTATATCCTTAGTGTGTAAATCATAATAAATAAAAAATGGCAAGTTTACTATTGGTAGAAGATGATAAAAGTTTTGGTACGGTTTTAAAATCATATCTGGAACTTAGCGATTTTAAAGTCGACTGGGTAGACGATGGAAAATTTGCATTCCCAAAATTCGAATCAAAACACTACGACTTGGTAATACTTGATGTAATGCTGCCCAATGTTGACGGATTTACAATCGCAAAACAAATAAAAGAAAGTAATTCGGAAACTCCCTTCATTTTTATTACTGCTAAAACCTTACGGGATGACATTTTAAAAGGTTATAAATCAGGTGCCGACGACTATATTACCAAGCCCTTCGACACAGAAATCCTATTGTTTAAGATAAAAGCAATATTGAACAGAGGTGGTGGTTCAAATACCTATGTGATTGAAAACTTTACTTTCGGTAAATTCAAATTCAACCCAAAAACAAGAGTATTAAAAAATGAAATTGATAATACCGAGCGTAATCTATCTCCCAAGGAATCGGAATTATTAAAATTACTACTGGAACAAAAGGGAGAAGTACTTCCTAAAAGTCTTGCTTTAAATAATATTTGGGGAGATGCAAACTACTTTACAACCCGCTCGATGGATGTTTATATTACCAAATTGAGAAAATACTTATCGGAAGATGAAACAATAAATATTATAACCATTCATGGTTCGGGTTATCGATTGGTATATGGAAACGAAAACTAAACTATTTAACCCTAACTACCTTTTCAACTCCATCGACCTTCATAATTTTAGCTATCAGTTGTTTAAGATGTTCATTATCCTTTACTAACACACTTAAAATCCCACTAAACTTTTCCTGGCTTGTACATTTTAGGTCAGCAAAACACGGCTTGATTTTAAGCCAACAGAAAAACCTCTGGCTCATAATTGTCTGATTAAAATATGAATAATAATTTTTGAATAATTAATAATAGCGGTCAATCATATTTAGGGAAGGTCACAAAATCATCATTCGACATTGGGTAACCCAAAAACTTTAGAAGTAAATTTTAATCACATGATAATCAACCTAGTACAATTATATTAATAAAATGTGTGTCGAAAAGAGGAAAAAGGGGTAATAAATCCAATAAAATCAACTTGATTTAAATTAAGAATACGGGCAGTTGTATTTTCGTCGAACAAAATAATGTTTCAGTGTACTGAATTTGACGAATTTTAACCTACTAAGTCAGCAAAACAAGTCTTTGTTTTAAATAAAACCCACATATTCAGTGTATTAAAATTTCTAAAATTTTAGATGGACAAGCCAGGACTGGTATATGGAAATGGTGAGAACTCTATTTAACCCTCACAACTTTTTCAACTCCATCGACCTTCATTATTTTGGCTATCAATTGTTTAAGATGTTCTGTATCTTTAACTAAAACACTTAAAATCCCGTTAAACCTTTTTCCTTTTGAAGTAAAATTAATTGATCGCATATTAACTTTTAAATCGTTGGTGATGATAGTTGTAATACTTCCTACTAGCCCAAGTTTGTCTTCGCCTGAAATTTTCAAATTAGCCGACACATAAGACTCTTCTTTTCCTTTTATCCATTTAACATTCATTAAACGGTAAGGATAATTTGTTTTAAGGCGTTTTGCGTTTGGACAATTATTTCTATGAATAGTAATTCCACCTGCAATTGTAACAAATCCAAAAACCTTATCTCCCATAATTGGATTGCAGCATTTAGCTATGCGATAGTTTATATTTTTAAGATTTTTACCAATATAAATAATATCGGCAGGGTCTTCCTGTTGTTCGGAATGTGCTTTTAATTTGGCTTCTTTACCCTCTTTTGCAGCGGCTATTTCCTCAGCCCTTTCCTGAACCTCATCCCTATTTATATAATCTTGTAATAGTTTCTTAATTTCAGTAATTTCCAGTTTTTCTGTGGCTATAAGATAATATAAATCGACACTTGTATCGAGTTTGTAATGCTTTACAAGAACATTTATCAGGTCGTCGGTACTTTTAAACTTCCAGTTTTTAAGTTTCCTGAGCAGCAGTTCTTTACCGTTTTCTGCTTCTCTATACTTGTCCTCTTTAAGTTTACGTTTTATTTTAACTCTCGCTCTTTCTGTGTTCACAAATGAAAGCCAGTCGAGTTTAGGTTTTTGATTTTTGGAAGTAAGGATATCAACCTTATCGCCATTTTGTAATTCGTATCTTATGGGAACTACCTTATTATTTACACGTGCTCCCTGACAACTACTACCCACATCAGTATGGATTTCAAAAGCAAAATCGAGCACTGTTGAGCCTGCCTTCAACTGCTTCAAATCGCCCATAGGGGTAAAAACGAAAATGCTATTATTTTTATCATTTCCTGTTTTATAAGCAGAATCGTGCTGTATTTGATCAGGATCTTCCAAAATATCTCTAACCTGGTTTAACCAGTCATCGGTATTTTTCCTGTTCATAACTCCTTTATAAGCCCAATGGGAAGCCTGTCCTTTTTCGGCAATATCATCCATGCGTTTGGTTCTTATCTGCACTTCCACATATCTGTCTTTCTGACTTTTAACGGTAGTATGTAAGGATTCGTAGCCACTTGCTTTTGGTGTAGAAATCCAGTCGCGCAAACGCTTTGGATCGGGAGAATAGAAATTTGTTACCACCGAATAAACTCTCCAGCAGTCTTCTTTTTCCTTCTTTAACTTCCTACTATTTATAATAATCCTGATTGCGAACAAATCAAAAACCTGCTCAAAATCAATGTTTTGCCTTTTCATTTTAGCCCAGATGCTGGGTATGGATTTTGTACGCCACTTAATTTCAAAATCGAAGCCCTGGGCAATAAGCTCACGCTCGAAAGGTCGGATAAAATCCTGAATAAATACTTCCCGCTTGGCTTTTGTCTCCTGAATTTTTGTTTCTATGGCATTATAGATTTCAGCGTTCTCGAAAAGCATTACCCTCTCTTCCAGCTCAGTCTTTATTTTATATAAACCAAGCCTGTGGGCGATGGGAGTATAAATATATTTTATTTCCTGTATTAAGGCTTCTTTCCTTTCGCCCAGTTTGTCGATATTTCGTAAATCATTTAAATCATGAGAAAGTCGAATTAAGATCACGCGTATATCGTCCACCATTGAAAGAAACAGTTTGCTGAAATTTTCCGACTGAAAACTAACTCTTTCAGTTTGAAGTTGAGATACTTTTTCGAAACCACTTAATATTTCAACAACATTATCTCCAAAATCCTTCCCAAGATCTTTTAATTCAACAATATTATTTATTACCAGTCCGTGCAGTAGTGAGCAAATTGCTGATGTAGGTCCCAGGCCTATTTCTCTTACACATGTTTCGGCAACATCAACGGCATGATCGATATATGGTCGTTCTCTGTCATCAATTTTCGAAGAATATTTTTGAACGTATTCCCAGGCTTTTAGCAGATATCCCTTATCCTTTTTAGAAATAGGACTACCTCCAATCACCAATAAACTATCAAATTTATTATTTCCCATATAAATTATGAATACATAGATCTCGTTCTAATGAGGCAAATTTAATTATTTTCGTTACAAAAAAAACCGCCCTGGGAAAAACGTTCCCGGGCGGTTTATTATTATTTCTCAACACAAAGATTTAACTTTGATTAGGATCTTCAGTCATTCCTGGGTCCTCACTAATAGAATCTCTCATTTTAGTGTCAGCTTGGATATTCTGGAATTTATAATAATCCATTACACCTAAATGACCGCTGCGGAATGCATCGGCTATAGCCATTGGAATTTGTGCTTCTGCCTGAATAACATTGGCACGTGCTTCTTGTGCTTTAGCTTTCATCTCCTGCTCATTGGCAACAGCCATAGCTCTTCTCTCCTCGGCTTTGGCCTGAGCAATATTTTTATCGGCATTGGCCTGATCCATTTGAAGAACAGCACCAATATTTTTACCTATATCAATATCAGCAATATCAATCGAAAGAATTTCAAATGCAGTACCCGAATCCAGTCCTTTATCCAAAACTACTCTTGAAATAGAATCAGGATTTTCAAGAACAGCCTTATGAGAATCAGCAGAACCGATAGAAGATACTATACCTTCACCAACACGCGCTAAAACTGTTTCTTCACCGGCACCTCCTACCAATTGCTTGATATTTGCTCTTACTGTTACCCTTGCAATTGCAATTAACTGAATACCATCCTTGGCAACAGCCGCAACCTTCTTAGTATCAATAACTTTTGGATTAACACTCATCTGAACTGCTTCCAAAACATCACGACCGGCAAGGTCGATTGCTGTAGCAGTTTTAAAGTTTAACTCAATATTTGCCTTATCGGCAGAAATTAAAGCATTTACAACCTGCTGAACTTTTCCTCCAGCAAGAAAGTGAGCCTCAAGATCATCACGTTTTAAGTCGAGCCCTGCTTTTGTGGCTCCAATCATACTGCTTACAATTACTCCCGGTGGAACTCTACGCCATCTCATGAGTACCAATTGTAGTAAGTTTATCCTAACACCTGAAACAAGTGCCGTAAACCACAATCCTACCGGAATAAAGTAGAAAATTATCCATAATAAAAATATAGACCCTACTCCGATTGCAATAATTACATAAATTTCATTCATATCAACTATCTTTAATTTGTTTTATATATACTTTGTTGCCTTGAATTTTTATGATTTCGACTTTTGTGTTTGGATCAATAAATTCTGATAAGGCACTAACTTCTACATATTCTCCATTTATTAGCACTTTGCCCATTGGAGTGCATCTGCTAATTGTAATCCCTTGCTCTCCAACCTTAATTTTCTCTGAATCAATAAGGTTTACCCTTCCTGTATTTTCAGTATTCAACATGGCTCTATTCCATGTTTTCGATCTTACGGCAATTATAACTCCTACCACATTAACTGCAATTGTAGAAAGTAAAACAATATTACCTTCATAGGTTCCAATTCTGGAATACGATAACCATACCCCTGTTACCATTAAGCCAAAACCTACTATACCTGGAACACCAGCACCCGGAATTACCAAAATCTCAAGTACCAGAAGTAACAATCCTATTAAAATAAGCAATATTATTATCCACCACATATCTTACTGTATTTCAACTGTTAATTGCCGATTCGACAAACCAAGGTGTAAGGGTTTTAACTCGTCAAATGTCCCTGTCTTCACAGCGCATTTGCCCTTATAGTGCGCAATCATTGCACAATTTTCGGCTTGCATCAAATCATGCTCACAAACCTCAACCAACGAATCAATAACAAAGTCAAAAGTATTTACTTCGTCATTAAACAAGATTAACTTTTTAAATTCTTCCTTGTCAGTTTCGCTTTCACCTATAGGTTTTTTCTTTTCTTTAAGCATGAATCCAATTTATATCAGACCAAACAAAGTTAGAACAAATTTTTGTTTCACCTTCAAAAAAAGATAAAAAACAATCGTGTCAGGTTAAAAATTGCCGATTCTATTAAAACGCTTGATAATATTACGTTCCTACGGAACTTTTAATTTATAGGGTTGATTTCATTACTACCCACATTTTGTTCCTAACGGAACAGTCCCGTCCAGACAATATATTAGTAGAAAGCATATTAAAAAAAAAGATTCAAAGTTCCGTAGGAACGAGATACTATTATAACGGACGATAATAATAAAACTAAATGTTGAATTCTTTACTTTTGCAGCATGAATAAGTTTGAACTATTTAAAGAAAAACTAAAAATATCACTCCAAACATTACCTGGTTTAGAAGCACAGTTAAAAATGGCTCCAATTACACGCCTTGAGGAATTAAAAAAAATGGCACAAAAGGCAAATCCCCGAAAAAGTGCTGTGCTTATTTTGTTTTATCCTTATAAGGAGAAGTTAATGCTGGTACTTATGAAACGCCCCATTGATAATACTGTGCATAGCGGACAAGTTTCCTTTCCCGGCGGGAAGTTGGAAAAAGATGATAAAACTCTTGCTGATACAGCCCTTAGAGAGGCAAATGAAGAAATGGGAATTCGGCCGGAAAAAGTTGAACTGCTGGGAAACCTAAGTAAATTATACATCCCCCCAAGTAATTTTGAGGTGCATTCATATGTGGGTTTTACCAATGAAAGACCTGATTTTATTGCCAACAAAGATGAAGTAGATAAAATAATTGAAACTGAGGTAGATGTTTTACTACATCCACATACATTTACAAATAAAGATATCCAACACAGAACCGGTAAACTTGTAAATGTTCCCTGTTATTATATTGATGGAAATACTATTTGGGGTGCTACCGCAATGATTATTAGTGAGTTAACTATGGTTATTGAGAAGCAATATCATGAAATTTATGAAGTTAATAATGTTGATTTAAAAAGGACTCGAGAGTAGTATATTCAAATTTAAATCCTTCAGAAATTATCTTTTTAGAACTTACTTTCTTCCCATACAA
>PKTA01000079.1 GCA_002869365.1 Marinilabiliales bacterium
CTGATGTATTGCGTGCGAACTAACTTCCATAAACGCGTACTCGCATCCGGCCTCTACCATATCGTGAATAAGGCTATTTAAACTAATGGGATCGGGAGTTGTATGTGTTGAGGGCATTACCTCATTATTAATTCTGTTTTCTATTGTTGAGAGCATTCCAACTTTAAATCCCAAAGACATAAACAGTCGGAACAACAAACTAACTGTTGTTGTTTTACCATTTGTTCCGGTTACGCCAATAAGATTTAGTTTTCCTGAAGGTTTATCATAAAAATTAGAAGCAATTATTCCAAGAGCAACAGAGGAATCTTTAACCTGAACATAGGTAACCTCAGCCGTGGTATTCTGAGGCAAAACTTCACATATAACTGCAGCAACATTTGCTTCAATAACTTTACTTATAAAGTCATGACCATCAACACGCGTACCTTTAACAGCGACAAACAGGCTGCCTTCTTTTGCCTGTCGCGAATCCATAGTTACAAAAGATATTTCTCTATCGATTTCGCCAACAACTTTTAGCAAACCACTTTTATATAATATGTCTTGTAAATTCTTTTTCATCATTAATATGTTGAGAGCATCAACTTTATTTTTCTTCCTTTAGTAACTTTTGTACCTGACCTAACAGATTGACTCTTAACGGTTCCTTTTCCGAATAAACTTACTTCAAGCCCCATGTTTTCAAGCAGATACACTGCGTCTCTGGCTTTCATCTGCCTGACATCAGGAATAAATTTTTGATTTATTAAGGCCGCATCAATGGTAGCTACACCATTCTCAATTTTTGAACTTGCCCACTGTTGTTCGTGTATGTAGTCATTCTTTTTTATTCCCAGAAAATCATAAACAGTTACAATATCATCATGCCAACTAATTGGGGTTTCAAAATTCATTTCACTTTCATCAATAGTGGTATCGCTGTCCATTTCAAGAGCTAGGTAGTTCGAATAAACTTTATCTGATATTTCCTTAAAGGCAGGAGCGGCAACTTAACCGCCATAGTATTTTCCTCCAGAGGGATTATTAACAACCACTATACATGAATATTTAGGATTGTCGGCAGGAAAATAACCCACAAAAGATGCATTATAATTCCTTTTATTATAGGCGCCACCGACAGAAATTTGGGCAGTTCCTGTTTTTCCTGCAATTTTATATGGACTACCCTGGAAACTTGTTTTTGCAGTTCCCCTTTCCACAACGCCTTCCATCAGTGATTTTGCCAATTCAACAGTTTCTTTTTTTACAACTTGTTTATTAATTACCTCTACTCCATAATCTTCTTCAACCAAACCATTTTTCATGATTTTAGTTACAAAGCGCGGTTTAACCATTTTTCCGCCATTAGCTATAGCATTATAATATGTTAAGGTTTGAAGAGGTGTTATCTGAAGTTCATACCCAAACGACATCCATGCCAATGAAGTTCCATACCATGTTTGCTTATTTGAAGGATGCTTAATATATGGCTTCCCCTCCCCTTTTATTTTCAGGCCCAAGGGCTTGTTGAGAGACATAGCGTATAATTTATCGACGAAAGCCGAAGGATTATTCTTAAATGATTCGGTGATAATAATTGATAGACCAACATTTGAAGATTGTTCAAAAGCATCGCGAACGCTTATTCTGCCATTTCCAATTTTATGAACATCCTGAACAGTTCTGCCATAATACATTTTATATCCTGCTCCCGTAATCAAACTATCAGTAAGTTTTGTTTTACCTTCATCTAAAGCCGCAAGCAATGAAGGAAGTTTAAAAGTAGAGCCCGGCTCAATACTCTCTCCTATGGCATAATTATAGGTTTCTTTGTATTTCTTATCGGTACTGTCATAACGAAGGTTGGCAATTGCTATAATATCGCCTGTTTCAACTTCCATTACTACAGCACAACCCTGAAAAGCCTTATGGTTTAGAAGTTGACGAAGAAGGGCATTCTCAGCAACATCCTGTATGTTTACATCGATGGTTGTAATCACATCCATTCCGTTTTGTGGCTCAATTTCATTCTCATTATAAAGAGGTATCCAGTCACCATGATTAATCCGGCGTCTTAATTGCTTACCTTTCTTTCCTTGTAGATAATTGGCATAAGCACCTTCTATACCCACATACAAATCTTCCTTAGCATTTTCGTAGCCTATAGTTCTGGCTGCTAATTCTTTATATGGATGCTCGCGTTTAGTTTTCCGATGTGTTATCAGTCCTCCACTATATTTACCTCTTCTAAAAATTGGAAATCTTCTGAGTTTTTTTAATTGCTGATAAGTAGTTCTTCTGTTTATTAAAAAATAACGGTTTCCTGATTTTCGCGCTTTCACAAGTTCCTTCTTGACCTGAGCTTTCGACTTACTTCCTAGTATTTTACTAATCCCCAATGATAAAGAATCGATATTTGAATAAAATACATCATTTGATATCAAAGGAGAAGATGCATCGAAGCGGACTTCAAAAATTGGAATTGAAGTAGCCAAAAGATTGCCGTTGGCATCGAGTATATTCCCACGACTGGCTTCAAGACTAAATTCTTTTATTTCCTGGGTTTCGGCCTTTTCAATCCATTTTTGCCTTTCTTTAAACTGTATTAAAACTAATTTTACCAAAATGGCAACAGCAAAAAGAAGTATACCGAAATATACCAGGTAAACCCTCCATAATATGTCCTTTTTACTATCTAACACTAGTTATCTTTTTTGATAATTATCGATTTAACAGGTTGAGCATTTTCTTTTATTCCTAATATTTTAAGCCTTTCAGAAATATTCGATTGCTTACTAGCTTCCATAAGTTCCGATTTGCCTGTTATATACTCATATCTCAATTCCTTTAGTTCTTCACGCAAATCATTCACTTTACGTATCTTATTCTCTGCCAGGTAATTATTAGCAATATATATTGAAGCAAGCATCGCCAGGAAGAGAAGAAATGGAAAGAATTTAAAACTCCTTTCAGAGAGATACTCTCCGGCCAAAACACCTTTCGCTGCTTTTCCAATACCTTTCCCCTTGTCAAGCACCTTTTTCTTAGGCTTCTTTTCAAGTTTCTGAGGTTCTGGCTCTTCGATATGTTTTAACTTATTTCCTTTCACTTTATAATCTTTCTGCTATTCTTAATTTTGCACTTCTGGCTCTGTTATTAATCTCAATTTCTTCATCAGTAGGTATGATTGGTTTACTGCCAAATGTTTTGAAATCAAGTTGGGGCTGACCAAAAAAATCTTTTTCTACTTTACCTTCGAAATTTCCACTACGGATGAAATTCTTTACCAGACGGTCTTCCAGCGAATGGTAAGAGATCACAACCAGTCTGCCGCCCGGTTTTAAAACATCTATGGTTTGTTTGAGGAAGGATTTTAACACCCCCAACTCATCATTTACTTCTATTCGAAGTGCCTGATAAACCATTGCCTGGAATTTGTTTATTCTGGTTTTAGGGAATATTTCAGAAATTATTTCATTGAGTTGAACACTGGTTTCTAGCGGATATTCTTCTCTGCGTTCACAAATTGTTACTGCCAGTTTATAACTACTTTTTATTTCGCCATACTCTTTAAAAATTCGAATCAACTCATCCTGATCGTAAGTATTTAAAATTTTAGCCGCATCCAAATCCTGTTTTCTATCCATTCTCATATCGAGTCTGGCTTCAAAACGAGTGGAAAATCCTCTGTCGGCCTCATCAAACTGATGTGATGAAACTCCCAGGTCAGCCAATATTCCATCAACTTTTTGAAAACCATGAAACCGGATGAAATTTTTGAGGAATTTGAAATTTTGATTTACCATGATAAATCTCTCATCATCGATGGTGTTATTCAAAGAATCGGCGTCCTGATCGAAGGCTATGAGTTTTCCATTTTCAAGTTTATTGAATATGGCACGACTGTGACCTCCACCACCAAAGGTAACATCAACATAAATCCCATTAGGATCTATTGACAAACCTTCAATACATTTTTCTAATAAAACCGGATTGTGATACATATGCCTTACTCAATTTCTAACTCTCCCATAACATCTTCTGCCAGGCCGGCAAAGTCATCGGGATCGTAATCAACCGCAAGTTCATATTGGGATCTGTCCCAAATTTCAATACGGTTTACAACCGAGGTAAGCACGATTTCTTTGGTAATATCGCCATAACGCAGAAGGTCTTTGGGAATTAACAACCTTCCTGTACCATCTAGTTCTACAGGCTTAACCCCTGCCATGAACTTGGTAACAAAATCCGCGTTTTTCTTCCGGAACATATTCAATTTGCTCACCATGGCAGTTTCTGTTTGCCACTGCTCAATTGGAAACAACTCAAGGCACTTTTTAAAAATGCTTCTCTTGATTACAAAACCGCGTTTCAATTCCTCTCCCATCTGGTTCTTGAACTGAACAGGAAACATGAATCTGCCTTTCGCATCCAACTTACACTCGTATGTACCTAAAACACTGACCATTGAAAAACTTCGAATTATGGCGTAAATTTACCACATTTTTACATTATATACCACCTTTTACCACTTTGTTGATAAAAGGTTTCATATTAACAAATATATTTTTTTGAAGAATTTACTTAACTAACTGTTTTAGTGTATTTTAAGGTTAATAAAAATATTGATTTCAAACTTATTAACAATAAAATAAAATTTAAATTGTTAATAAGTCGTATTAACAAATTTATATTGTTGATATACAACTATTTACAAAATAGTTAAAAATTTGATTAAAAACGCATATACCTGTTTAACAGCGCATTACAAAATGTTAATATCCGCAATATCACGGGTTTAAATTTGGGATTTAACGGCAAATAAACGTAAAAAGTTTCAAAAAAAATGAAGAAAATCAAGGAGCTTATTTACAATTATGGTTTATAACCAGAGTCGTGAAGTAAAGTTTGAGAATCAGAAATATTTAACAACTCTTTGATATCTGTTTGGGGATTATTTTCCATATAATCCCTTACTATCTGCCATCCTAACCATACCCCAATTCTTGCCGGAGATCGCTTTGAGAAACCAGTTGTAAAAGGACCATCTACCATGAGTTTCGATTGCGATTTATAATCGGTGGAAAACAATAACTCATTGTCGATTAAAAATGCCCAGATATTTTCCTCATTATCATCGCACCATTCCAACTGATCAGAAGTATAACAAATTTTCAAACTATCGGCACTATATGGAAGTACCATATCTAAATAATACATCAATTTACCTGCTGAAATCATTCTGTCGAGCAAAGTATTTTGTATTGTTCTTCTCATCAGATACTGATTATAAAACTGTTTGGCTACATCAATATCCAGGATTTCGGGTCGCATGCATGATATTTTATATTTTGGCAAACCCAAACTGTAATATGGAATAAAATCACCTCCCAAATAAAGGTCAAGTCCAATTATCATTATACTATCCTGTATAAAAACAGGACTTTCAAACTGCAACCCGGAAACATAAGTATAAACATATTCTGGAAGACTAATTTGTGGGAAATGATACTTCATATAGTTGAATAGTGAACTTAAGTTCTCATTCAAATATTTATTATCAGGAAATACTTCGTCTGTTTTATTATAAATTCTAATTAGAGCCGTATCACTAATAAATCTTTTTATTTGATTCACGTTAGAAGTATCATCCAGGTTGGCATCCAGAAAAAGAGGATAATCAGGCTTTATACTTTTCAAACCTTCGACCATTTTAGAAGTGTCAATTTCAAAAATAGCCTTCCCATATCGTTTTACATTGACTTGTATTTCAGGGAGTTTAGAATCATCGACTATAAATTTATTGGTATTTTCCTCACAAGAAAAGAGCACAATCGAAATTAATAAAACAAATACTATCTTCCTCAACATAATAATTAATTTTTGCTTTGCAAAAGTAGCAGAAAATGATGTACGATCTTTTAGGAACTAAACACAAAAAAGCCTTCAGTATTGTGCTAATACTAAAGGCTTATTATATTGAAATAATTATTGATTTAGAATATCTTCCAACCAAGTGTTACTAAAAACATACTTGATTTTGAACCAACTGTATGAGATTCATCATTATATGTTAGGTCGCCAACAATAGGCTCACCAAATGCTCCAACATATTTAACATCAAGTGCAAACATTAACACATCCACACCAACTCCTACATGATAATTCCATACCATATCCTTAATATCAGAGTCTTGTATTGGTCTAAATAAGTCTTCATCAACACCACTAACATCCTCTGAATTGTTTATTTCCTTATTTACAACAATATCCGTATTAATTCCACCGAATACCCTAATATTAACTAGTTTAAGATCAATTATTTTCCAGCCCAGAGATAAAGGAATATTAATAGTATTAAGTTTAACATTTTGTTCAAAAGGACTTAAATTAACACCTCCAAGATTTACTTCTGGATATTTAAAAACGCTTCCTTTAGTCATCCAGTTAACTTCGGGTTGCAGATATACTTTATCACCCATACGCACGAATACACCAAACGTAAAACTACTTTTCAGGTTATTTTTTATATCGTCAGTGTTCATACTTATGTTAGATGCGGAATAGCAAATTTGTGGGCCAAAATGAAATTGGCCGAACATAGTTGAAGAAAAGGCCAATGCCAATACTAATACTGTTAAACGTTTCATAATATTTAAGTTTAATTTTTTTATGTTATCAAAAGTAAAATAATTTTGTAATATTTTAATTTAATTAACATAAAAATCGATTATTAATTGTGAATAATTAAATTTGTACCTTAAAATTTTCAAAGGGAAACAGTAATTATTTTAAATATACAGACAATAAATCACAGGTTTTTGTAAAAACAATATTATGAGAAAACTACTTACTATCACATTAATAATGCTTGCTCTAAGTTCTTTTGCCCAACACAAGGCTTTTCAAATGGGTTTTAAAGGGGCTCTTAATTTGGGTTGGTTTGCAACTGACGCTACAGGATATAAAGGTGAAGGTGCAAATTTTGGAGGCTCATGGGGATTTACAGCAGATATTTTTCTTATGGAAAACTACTCATTTACAACTGGTTTCGATTTAATATATCTAAATAGCACAATTTCATATCCCGACCATAAACCTCATGATGTACTAACAGTTATGGTAGATGGAGTAAGTACACGCAAATACAAACCAAAATATGTAGAGATCCCTTTGGTTTTGACCATGAAAACCAATAAAATAGGTAACCTACGCTATTATGGTCAGGTAGGTTTTGGAATGGGCTTTTTAATTTCAGCGAAAGCTGACGAAGATTTTGTTGCCAATGACAGTGAATTTACGAGTTCGGAAACTGTTAATGCATTTAAGGATTTATCACGAACGCGACAATCATTAATAATTGGTTTGGGAGCAGAAATTCCCATACAAGGATCAACTTACATAAGAACTGGCGTCAAATTCGATAATGCATTTGTTAATATTTTAAAAGGTTACAACAACACCGATGCATATTTAAAAAACAATGGCAGAAATAGTTTTATTGAAATTAACTTATCAGTATTTTTCTAAAAAAGTAAGTAGTGAAAATAGCATTAGCACAATTAAACTACCACATAGGGAATTTCACAGAAAACAGTGAAAAAATAATTTCTACAATTAATAAAGCCAAAAAAGAAAATGCAGATTTAGTAGTGTTTTCAGAGTTGGCAATCTCAGGTTATCCTCCCCGCGACTTTCTTGAATTTAACGATTTCATTATCCAGTGTAATGAGGCAGTTAACGAAATTGCCAAACATTGTATAGGTATTGCTGCAATTATTGGGTTACCAACTTTTAATCCAAAAGAAAAGGGTAAACCGCTTTATAATTCTGCAGCATTTTTAAGTGATGGAAAACTCGTTCAGTTAGTTCATAAAACATTATTACCCAACTATGATATTTTTGATGAGTACCGATATTTTGAACCAAATAGTGAATTCAACTGCATAAATTATAAAGGCAAAACAATAGCCCTTAGCATTTGTGAAGATTTGTGGAATGTACAGGATAACCCTCTTTACAATATAAATCCAATGGATGAGCTGATAGGGCAAAAGCCTGATTTAATGATAAATATAGCTGCATCTCCATATAATTATCATCAAACAAAAATACGCAAAGAGATACTTAAAAGAAATGCTAAAAAATATAATTTGCCTCTTTTTTATATTAATCATGTTGGAGCACAAACAGAACTTCTATTCGACGGTGGTTCGCTTGTATTAAATTCCGAATCGGAAATATATGATGAGTTAAAATATTTTGAAGAAGACTTTAAAGTTTATGATTTAAAAGAAATAGAAACAAAATCAGTAATCAATAAAAATCAGGAGTTTAGTGAAATTGAATCTATTTATAAAGCCCTGGTAATGGGTGTAAGAAATTATTTTCAAAAACTAGGATTTAAAAAAGCAATATTAGGTCTTTCAGGAGGTGTCGATTCTGCAGTAACTGCCTCCATTGCAGCAGAAGCTTTAGGCAGCGACAACGTTTATAATGTTCTGCTTCCAAGCAGATTTTCTTCGGAACATTCGGTTGAAGATTCATTAAAACTGGTTAAAAACTACGGAATGCCTTATGATGTTATTGAAATTGAAAAAGCATTCAGCACTTTTGAAGATACCTTAAAGCCATATTTTAAAGGCTTACCGTTTAATATCGCGGAAGAAAACTTACAAGCCCGAACCCGTGGTGTTTTGCTTATGGCTTTATCCAATAAGTTTGGTTATATTTTACTGAATACCAGCAATAAAAGTGAAGCGGCAGTGGGTTACGGAACCCTTTATGGGGATATGAATGGTGGACTATCGGTAATTGGTGATGTTTATAAAACACAAGTTTTTGAATTGGCGAAATTTATCAACACCAACAAAGAAATGATTCCTGTAAACATAATAACCAAACCTCCCTCAGCAGAATTACGTCCCGACCAGAAAGATTCAGATTCACTTCCAGACTATGATATTTTAGATGAGGTTCTGTATCAGTATATAGAACATCGCAAAGGGCCGAAGGAGATTATTGCCATGGGCTTCGAGGAGACATTGGTAAACAGAATATTAAAATTGGTAAACATCAGCGAATACAAAAGATATCAAACCCCTCCTATTCTTAGAGTTTCAACTAAAGCCTTTGGAATGGGACGCAGAATGCCTATAGTAGCAAAATATCTTTCTTAAAAAAACAAGTCAAATAGTGTACATTTGCCAAAAATTAAAACTACACACCGTGAAAAAGAGTATCATAATCGCATTGTTTGCAGGACTAATTCTTGCTTCATGCACACAAAAAAAAGAAACAGAAATGAAGAACCCCCTACTACAAAAGTTTGATACACCATTCGAGGTTCCACCTTTCGAACAGATAAAAGTGAGTGATTTTCTACCCGCATACAAAGTTGCTATGGAGGAAAATGCCATGGAAATAGAGGCAATAGTAAATAATACAGAAAAACCAAACTTCAAAAATACTATAGAAGAACTCGATGCCAGTGGTAAATTATTAGACAGAGTTTCTTATACTTTTAACAATCTTAATGCCTCTTTAACAAGCGACAGCATGCAGGACATTGCACAAACTGTTGCTCCGCTATTATCAAAACACTTCGATGATATTGCTTTAAACGCCAAACTTTTTGCGAAAGTAAAAGCCGTTTATAACTCCAGGGAAGATATAGAACTAAGTCCAGAACAAAGCAGATTACTTGAAGTTATTTATAAGGGATTTGAGCGTGGTGGCGCAAACTTGAGTGCTGATAAGCAGGAAAGACTTCGTAAATTAAATGGTCAGATTGCAGTTTTACAACTGAAATTCGACAATAATATTTTGGCAGAAACCAATAACTATAAACTCATTATCGATAATGAAGAGGATTTATCCGGTTTGCCGGAATCAGTTAAAAAATCTGCAAAAGTTACTGCTGAAGAAAATGATCTTAACGACAAATGGGTATTTACAACTCATAAGCCCAGCATGTTGCCATTTCTTACCTATTCGGATAAGCGTAATTTAAGAGAAAAACTTCACACAGCATATATTATGCGTGGCGATAATAATAACAAATACGATAATAAAAAGATACTTGCCAAAATTGCATCACTAACAACTGCCAAGGCTCATTTATTTGGTTTTGATAATTATGCTGAATATGTTTTAGATAAAAACATGGCAAAAAATCCTGAAACAGTTTTCGATTTTACCAATAATATTTGGGATGCAGCACTTCCTATTGCTAAAAAAGAGGCTGAAGAACTTCAAAAACTTATTGATGAAGAAAATGGTGGATTTAAACTTGAACATTGGGATTGGTGGTATTATTCTGAGAAATTACGAGCCAATAAATACAATCTTGACGAAGAAATGCTTCGTCCATATTTTGAATTAAACCAAGTACGTGATGGAGCCTTTATGGTTTCCAATAAACTATTCGGATTAAAATTCAAGGAAAGAACAGATATTCCAAAATATCATCCCGACGTTCAGGTATTTGAAGTTTTAAATCCTGATGATTCACATTTGGGAATTTTATATATGGATTGGTATCCAAGAAGTAGCAAAAGTGGAGGGGCATGGATGGATGCTTTCAGAAAGCAATCGGAAGGTGTTAGCCCGGTAATTACCACTAACTTCAATTTCACTACCCCATCTGGCGATAAGCCTGCTTTACTTTCAATCGATGAGGTTGAAACAACTTTCCATGAGTTTGGTCACGCACTTCACGGATTGCTATCAAACTGCAAATACAACACTCTTTCGGGAACCTCAGTTGCCCGCGATTTTGTTGAATTACCATCGCAGTTTATGGAGAATTATTCAACGCATCCTGAGGTTCTTAAAATGTACGCAAAACATTATAAAACAGGGGATCCTATTCCTGATGAGCTAATTCAAAAATTTAAGAATAGCGGACTTTTTAATAATGGATTTGTTGTTGTTGAGTATACCTCAGCAGCATTATTAGACATGAATTGGAACACTATTAACGACACTGTTCAACGTGATCCAACAAAATTTGAAAATGAGGTAATGGCAAAAATTAATATGTTGCCGGAAATTATTGTAAGATATAGAAGCCCATATTTCTCACATGTTTTTGGTGGCGGATATGCAGCAGGATATTATAGTTATCAATGGGCAGCCGTTTTAGATGCTGATGCATTTAGTGTTTTTCAGGAAAAGGGATTATTTGATCAGGAAACTGCAAAATCTCTAAGAGATAATATCTACTCCGCAGGAAATTCTAAGCCTGCAATGGACTTATATAAAAAATTCAGAGGCTCAGAACCAAAAATTGATGCTTTCTTAATTAGAAATGGATTAAACTAGAATTCTAATTTGAAATTATTTTAAAACGTAGTTATAGTTAAAAAACTAGGATTACCTCCTAAATAATAAATATTTTTCATAGATTTGTATGCATGAGTCATGCTAAATCTACACTGTTCAGTTTAACGACCAGCCGGTTACTCTATATTCTTCTCTTAATTGCAACTCCATTTTTATTACTTCAAAACTATTTACAATCCGCTTTAGGTCAATTATCGGATTATACTTATAAAATAGGAAATATCGATATGCCCATTACTTTAACTGTTGCAATAGCAATAGTTTTAGTAACGCTGTATTTTACCTTGAAAAAAATTAATTATTTTCGATTCATTAGTTGGCTGATAATAATTTTATTGTTTTGGATAGGGCAAAAAACCACAGACTTTTATTTCAATCATAAGTTTTACGAACTACAATATAATTGGCATTATTTTGCATACTCCATATTTGCATTTATAAATTATAGATGGTTAAAAGCAAAAAATCGTCCTGATTACAGGATAATTCTACTGACCTTTATTTCTGCATTAGAAATTTCAACCCTTGACGAATTAATACAAATGCCATTGTCAAATAGAATTTTTGACCTGGGAGATGTTTCAAAGGATTTATGGGGAACAATGATATGCCTATTCTTCATATATTTTGTTTTGGAAAATGGTAAAATAATTAAAACTAAATGGAACGTCCGACAAAAAATCATTAAAGATTACTTCAAATCTCCTGTTTCATTGTTTATGTTCCTGTTTGTCCTTAGTTACATTTTTATGTTTGTTTCTTCCATTTTGACTGACACTGATTACATTTTGCAGTCTATAATTTTCACCTTGATAATTTTTTCTTTCATCGCATTCGCAGTACATATTTCGCAATTTAAAAAGTTAGGTTATATACTCATTTCACTAATCTTTATTTTTTTCTTTTCTTTGGGTTTTTCGATTATAAAAAACTTCAACAAAGACATTACTTACTCCCATGGTAATATACTCGTTTACAAAGGCATTCCTATAGTTTATTTTGATGTACTTATCTATCCAAATGGGCTTTTCAGACTGGTAGATAAAAAGACAACTTTTAATTTAAGAGATCAGCAAACCATATTGGCAAAAAGTGAAAATATTATTATAGTTTCTTCCGGTAAAAACGGAGAAGGGGCACACGGTTTTACATCTCGTGAAAATGTGCATTTTGTTTTCGATAAGAATAAAATGAAAGGAATTCAGATAATACCTCAAAAAAATGAAATGGCAGTTTCCACCTTCAACCGATTAAAAACTGAAGGTAAACGACCATTACTTATTTATCATAATAATTAATTTATATGAGTCTTGATAAAATCATATCATATGTAATTTTTAGCATTTGGGGATTACTTCTTATAATGGGAATTTTTACCCTTCTACAACCACAATGGCTGCAAGATTTATCTGTTTCCGGTAAAAACAGCGAAGCTATTAGCATTAAAAAATCGGCCGATAATTATTTGAAAAACAAGAGATATGGCGATGCAATAAATCTCTATAAAAAAGCACTTAAAATAGTTCCTGATTTAAAAGGCGCAATAGCTAACTTAGCAGTATCGTATCAAAAATCTTCTAACTTTAACCTGGCACTCATTACCTTTAAACACCTTTTAAAACTAAATCCTGAATATCCGGAAGTAATATATTTCAATATTGCTGAAATATACGAGAAACAAAATGATTTAGATAAAGCAATTAAGTACTATTTGCTTTCTGCTGAGCACGCTGCATTTCCTGAGGAATCCTTTCAAAAAGCAGGACATATTTTAATGAATAATAATGAGTGGGAGGAAGCAATATTAAACTTTAAGTTAGCAATAGAAAACAAGAAGACTTTTGCAAACCTTTATAAAGGCATGCTGATTAATTATCGGAAATCGTTAGACGACACATCCTCATTATTCCAGGAAATAAATAATATTTTAGAATCGGAAAGTTATTTAAAATTGCAAGACCTATATTACAAACAGTCGATTGATATTCAGATAGGTAACGACACTAAACTCATAAAAACCTATAATAATATTGGTTTCTGCCTAGCGAAGATAAAAAGGTATGATGAATCGGTAATTTATTTGAAAAAGGCTTTGGAAATGGATCCGGGTTTCGTAAAGGCTAAAAATAATCTTATGGTTGTTGAGGGTTTAAAAGGTAAAGAAGCCGTCAAATAAGTTTTAAATTACTATCCGGCTTCTTTATATATAGATTTACTTATTTACCATAAAAATTGTACTATCAACACTCTGGCTCGCGATAAAATTTGTATTGAAAGGTATATCATTAATATATGACTCTTCCTGTATTTCAAAATCCTTTTGCATAGCAATTTCCTGCATTTTTTCTGTTGCTATTTCATAAGTATCAAAAGGTATATCATTTACACTTTCTTCCTCAATTGAAAACTCTGTACTAAGAGCGTAGTCTAAAATCATCTGCCCTGCTATTTTTTCTGTATTAAATGGAATATCATTAATATATTCTTCATTCTCCATTTCGAAGCCGCCAGCAAAAATATTTGTAGTTAAAAAGATAGTCATTAGTATTGCTAGTATTGATGTAGTTAAAGTTTTCATTTTTATATTTTTTAATTGTTTATCTAATTTTTCAGCAAATATATGGCGACCTCATAGGGTGGAGAAGGAGAAATAGGCGAATGGAATACTCTGGTCGGTGAATGGAGGAGAATTAGTGAATAATTAATAGTTAAAAGTGAAAAACTAAAAGTGAAAAACTTGCCTGCCGGAATGTAATTTAGGCAGGGCATAGAAGTATGAGTTATTAATTATTAGATAAAGTAAAGTTGAAAACTGAAGACTTGGGATTGAGGATTGAGGACTGCCTACTGAAGACTGCTGACAGAAAACTCAATTTACTTATCTTTACAAGAATAAAATAAATCATTTGCTATGAGTGATACAGACATTAACATTCCTTCAAATGCTATACAATGCAAAAATTGTGGAAATAATTTTGGAGGTAAGTTTTGCCCTTCTTGTGGTCAAAAGGTAATTAATGAGAGGAATACCGTAAAACATTTTTTCAAATTGCTATTCGCCAGTTTCGATATTGATAGGGGAATAATTTATACTGCGCGCGTGTTGTTTACATATCCTGATATTGTTGTTCACGATTATCTTAATGGCAAAACAGTTAAGTATTATAATCCTTTAAAATACTTAATTGTAGTAGCCGGAATCTATGCAATTCTAATGATCGGCTTTAATATTTTTGAATCAAATATAGCATCTACGAACGAACTAATGGGTGAATATGGAAAACAAACACAACTTCAGCAAACGATAAATTCATATACGAAAAAGTACTTAAGCATCATACCAATTATAATGATCCCATTTTTTAGCATTGTATCCAAATGGGTTTTCAGCAAACATAAATTGTTTTATGGAGAGCATCTTTTAATAAACACCTATTTATATGCCCAGTATTTGCTAATAACTACTGTTATTGTAATAATAATAGCCCCTTTCGATGATTTATTCAGATTGCTCTTCCCCTTTGGCTTTGTTATTTTAGCGATTTATTATGCCTATGCTACCAAAAAAATATTTGACACTTCACTTATTTCAGCATTTATTAAATCGCTGATAATTATTGTCTTAGGTATGGCATTTTTCTTACTAGTTGTAGTAATATTATCAATGTTGGTATTTACAATATTGGCTTTATTGGGTTATGATATTAAGGAGATGGTAAGTTAAAGTATATTAATACAATATAACACCAACTACCAAATCAAATTTCGTGCAATCTATGTAATTTGATTTTTATTCTTCAACCATTAAAAGCCGGTCAAGGTTGTTGTTCAATTTATCCTGACAGTATTGACAAAATAATATTTTTTTCTGATCAATATCTTCAACATAGGTACTCGATCGCATAACACAAACAGGATTATGGCAATGTATCAATCCAAAGGTATGCCCTAATTCGTGAAGTATTACTTTCCTAAAGCGCTCTATTTGTAAATCATTATTACGGGCAAGGCCGTATAATTCATTTCTTAATCGAAAAAGTGATACAATACCAACATCACCATTTAATGTTGCTTGTCCGAAAATATAGGTAAGTATGGGGATAAAGAAATCAACCCGAAACAATCCAATGGTTTTCAGCGCATCGGGCGTAGATTTATCAGCAACCATTTTCAATATTCCATTGCCATCGTATTGGCGACGACCCGGATTATAAAACTTACTTAATTCGAAACTACATTCTTTATGAACAACAGGATAATGAAATGCTCGGGTAATATCATTAGAAATCAATTTGAGCATATCTTTCTCAAAATGACCACAGGACAATAGTATGATAGGTTGCTTTTTCAATGAAAATTTCAGTTTTTACAGATGATCTATTCATCCACTTTCAAATTATATTTCTTAATTTTATTGTAGAGTGTCACCCTGTCGACGCTTAATGCTTTGGCTGAGCGTGAAATATTCCATCCGTATTTATTAAGAATCATTGCAATATGCTTCTTCTCCAAATCGTCAAGGCTTTCAATAGAATTACTGATAACTTCTTTGCCCATGGGAAGATCTTTAAGTCTTATTTCTTTACCGTTCCCTATTACAATGGCACGTTCTATCATGTTTTCCAATTCACGCACATTTCCCGGAAATTCGAATCTTTCCAAATGTTTCAGAGCGGCTGGTTCTATTGAAATGATATCCCTACTCATAGAAGTGCAATATTTTTTTATAAAGTGGCTTACAAGTCTTGGTATATCTTCAGTCCTCTCACGCAAAGGGGGGATTTTAATATTCACCACATTCAGGCGGTAGAAAAGATCCTCACGGAAAGTACCGTTTTTCACCATGCTTGTTAAATCACGATTTGTGGCGCAAATTACCCTGAAATCGGAGGATATTTCCTTATTACCTCCTACCCTCACAAAGGTTTTTGACTCAAGAACCCGTAAGAGTTCAATTTGCATTTTAAAAGATATGGTTGCTATTTCATCAAGGAAAATGGTGCCTCCATCGGCCATTTCAAATCTTCCCTTTCGATTGAAAGTTGCTCCGGTAAAGGCTCCTTTTTAATGACCAAAGAGTTCACTTTCCAGGAGGCTTTCTGATAAGGCACCACAATGAACACTTACCAACGGAAAGTATTTCCTGGGAGAATTTGCATGTATTGCCCTGGCAATCAACTCCTTTCCTGTTCCACTTTCACCAGTGATAATGACTGATGAATTGGACTGAGCCACGCTTTCAACCTCCTTGAGTACTTTTTGTAAGGCTTCACTTTCGCCTATTAAATCATCCACATCTTCCAGAGTTGATAACTTATTCTTCAAACCTTCATTTTCACTCTTGAGCATTATCTGGGCTGTTGCATTGCGTATCAAATGTGATAGTTCGTCAGGATCAAAAGGTTTAGTGACATAATCATAAGCTCCGTTTTTAAGTGCCTGCACTGCAGTTTCCACAGAGGCAAAAGCAGTCATAATAATAAAAATGGGTTCTTTATTAAGTGTTTTTACACGTCGATGCATTTCCAGCCCATCCATACCCGGCATTTTGATATCTGCCAGAATAATATCAAAACCATTCTCCTCAAGCATAGATAAGGCTTTTTTTGCATTCTCTGCACATTCAACTATATAGCCATCATCTATAAACCAGTTATACAATGAATCTCTAACGGATTCTTCATCATCTACAATAAGTATAGAAATTTTATCTGTCATGATAGTGTGTTTTAATTATTGCTTAGCGGGAAAATAATAGAAATGGTTGTGCCTTTGCCAACTTCGGTGTCAACAATTACTTTTCCTTTATGGTTTTCAATAATACCGTGAACTATGGCAAGCCCAAGACCAATGCCGCTGGCATTTCGCTTGGTTGAGAAAAAAGGTTCAAAAATATGAGACTTGTCTTCTGGTGCTATTCCCGGGCCATCGTCAGAGATATCAAGTCGTATAGAATCCTTATCAGGATTCCATGTTTTGATAACTATTTCGCCATGTTCCTGAATAGCCTCTGAAGCATTTACTAAAATAGCCACACATGCTTGTTTTATTTGATTTTGACTACAGAATATTTCGTCCGATTCGGCCTTAAAGTCAGTTAAAAAGTTGATGTCTGCAATTTTTATGGAATGAGTCATCAATGTAAAAGTAGCTTCAAGCAATGGATGTAAATGTGCTATTTTAAAATCTTCCTGATCTTTTCTGGAAAAATCCAGTAAACCTTTTACAATATCACCACAACGTTTAGTCTCATTTTCCACCAGTTTAAGGTGTTTTAAAATTGACTCCTTCTTCTTGTGGCTGAAATCATCACTATTTAACTGCTTGTATATCAATTTTGTATAAACAAGTATGCCAGATAAAGGATTATTAATTTCATGTGCAACTGATGAGGACAACTTACCAAGTGAGGCAATTCTTTCCACGTGAATAAGTTCATTTTGCGCCTCCGAAAGTTCTTCCGTTTTTCGTTGTACCTTATACTCCAATTGTTGCGACCAATTTTGTAATTCGGTAGCAGCCGACTCTATATTATCGAGCATATTATTAAATGCAAGGGAAACCTTGCTTAGGTCGTCGAGGAGATTGGGATTAATATCCAGCCGTATGCTGGTATCGCCCTTCGACACAGCCTCACTGGCTTGAATTATAGAATACAATGGATCTTTAATTTTCTTTCGAGTAAACAGAATTAAAAATGTCATTAATAGTCCTGTAATCACTGTAACGATAAGAATAAAATCGGTAGATGATTTATTTTCAAATGCATCAATTTTATTCAATGGTAATTTAATAATTAATGATCCTAAAACAGCATCTTCTTTGTCGTGAGCATGGCAAGCGGCAGTATAGCATGACTTTTCATTTAAAATAGGCTTTCTAATCAGAAGATACCGGCTGTTGGTTTCTGTTTGTGAAATTCCACAACCCGGCATCTCTCCAACTATGCGGTACGATTCTTCTCTGGACGGAAACATGGTTCCAAAATCAGCATGACAAGCACCACAATTGGGATTACCAGGTCCATCTTTATCGGTGGAAACAGAAGTAAAGGCCAGACTATCATTTTCATAGTACATATTTACCTCATCAATTCCCGACATGGTACTGATAATATAAAGTGTTTGCTGCAACATGGCCTTGTCGTTTTCCAGCATAGAAAAATACAATGAGCCTTCAACAATTGAACTTACATTATCACCATTTTGCCTGATTGTTGTGTTAATAAATTCTTCGTATACAGAGCGAAAAACAATATTGAATAATATGTATAAAACTAGTATGGAACCGCCAATTATTAATACTACCTGACCATAAATGGATGAACTTAATCTATTATAACTTTTAACTAAGTCATTGTTGAGTAAATTTTGATAGATCTTCTTTAAGTTTCCTGACATCACAAATAGTTATTAAGCATCATCACTAATGTTTTTTGCAATCATGAATAGGTAATTCAAAAGACAACCTTTTCACAACAACAAGCGTACTTCTATTCTTCAGTCAAAAACTTTGTTTCAATAAGTTCTAAAAGTACAAAAAAAGATCCGATAAATAAAATGATTCCAATATGTTTTAATTCTTAATTATTTAGAAAATTTTCTTGAAAATCATACCATATTTCAGCAGACATTTCCGACAGTGGATTATCGGCCAGTTCACCACCTTCCTGCAATATTACAGCGGCAGGTTCAAGGGCATTTTTATTCAATGATGTTGCCAGAAAATCTTTCAATCTCAGTAGTTCGTTTTTAAACCAAATTGCAACTTCATTATCCTGAATAGATGAATTTGTTTCTTCTGCCCATTTTTCAGTTTTTATTTTATACATCCATCCCTTTCCATAAGGATCGTTACTTAAGGTTTCTTTATCAAGCAAAGTGTTGACTCTTTCAATTTTACCTGTTAAAGGAGATTTTATTTTTAATACTCTTTCTGCACTTTCAATTTGTGCAAATTGTTCTCCTTTTACAACACGATCACCTGACATTTTAAGTGTTTTGATATTTACCGGCCCCACGATATGCAGCAACAAATCATCCAGTCCCACATTGGCATATCCCCCGTATTCGGGTCTTGCCCAAGTATGATTAGGATTGTAAAAAATGCCCTGTTTAATTTTCAGGATATTTGCCGTTAGGGCCTGCAAAGTTGACATGGCAATTGCCCTTGCTTTTATTGGTTTGTTGAGAGCCCTCCAAAAGGGTATTAACAATACGAGAAAAGCTATGATAACAAGGTACTCTATACCTTTTGTATCGAAAATATTTATGTAACTATATTCGTCCATTGTTTTATTTTTTAATGTTAAATTATTTTTTATTTACCCAAGATGGTGAATCACGCAATACAGGCAAACGGTTTACTATCCATCTGAAAATCCATATTTCAATAAATAATACTGTGAGTGTAACAACAATTTCCATCCAAGATGGCACATAATGCACAGCCGCGTCCCATTTAAAGCCTATTACTGTCACATTTAGCCTGTTTATAATAATACCAACCATAGTAATTAACGCAGCCAGTTTAATAAGGAAGATATTTTGTTTTCTATAACTATAGAAAAATAATACCATTGGCAGGAGCACGAAGCCTATCATTTCAACCAAATACCATCTTCCCATAGGACTATCGAGATAAACCCATCTTTTTCCATGAACGAAAGTAAGTACCTGAAGGAATAAATAAACAAACATAGTAATGGTACAAATCTTTGATAGTCCATGTATAATACCATTATGGCTTTTATGATTCTTATCACTTATCTGCTTACCAAAGACTTTATGACTAATAGATCCTTCGAATATAACCATTGAGAGTCCGGCGAAGATGCTGGAAACAAAGAATAATATTGGAATAAATTCGGAATACCATAGAGGATGGATTTTTTCTTTTGCCATAAGATATAAGGCTCCAAGACCTGATTGATGAAGTGTGGAGAGTGTAATTCCAAAAATCACTGCTGCCAGTGTCATTCCGGAAAGTATTTTTCTGGCCCTCTTTAGGCCTACCCATTCCGCAATTGCGGGAGAAAATTCAATGAGCATAGCAATCATATACAAAAGGAAATGCCAAGCTACCAGAAATAGTACAGAACTCACTCCAAAACTATTTCCTATGATAGGGTTTATCACATTCCAGGGACGCCCAAGGTCGAGCAATAAAGCTCCGGCATAAAACACATAAGCCAGAAAACCATTCAATACTGTTGCTCTAACTATTGAACGGTATTTCTTCATATGAAGAATATACACCATAAAGGTGATAACATAAGCTCCTCCGGCAAATGCAACACCTGTTACCACATCAAAGCCAATCCACAATCCCCATGGAACCTCCTGGCTTAGGTTAGTAACAGAGCCTATTCCCTTAATAAACCTAACAACTATAATCCCAATACCCAGCAAAATAATTGGTATTGAAATCATGTTAAATGGGGTAAAAAACTTTCCCTGTGGCTTTATATTCTCCTTTAAAAACTTCATGATGGGCATGCCGTCATTATCTTTTACCAGTACTGTATTTTGACTACTCATAATCTTCCTCCTCCGATTTATTATTTTTTAATGCTTTTTGTATTCCTAGCAAAGCAGCCGGCCACAATACAAAAATGGAAGGCACGCTATAAAGAAATCCACTTGTTAATTCAGGATATGAACTCTTTTGTATGGAAGTATTAAATCCCAGTTCTTCAAAAGGAACGGGAGACAAGTACATAAATCCGGTTCCTCCGGCTTCATTTTCTCCATAAATATAATTATGATAATCATCAGGATTTTCGCTGATACGTCTATGAGCTTCAGCAACAAGTTCACGTCGGCTACCAAAAGTAATTGCTTCGGCAGGACAGTTTTCAACACATGCCGGTAATTTACCTTCTATAACCCTATCGTAACACATATTACATTTTACAATTTTCGGATTTGGACTATGATACTCAAACTTAGGAACTTCAAACGGACAGGAAACCATACAATATCGGCATCCCATACATTTGTCACCATTCCAGGTAACAGGTCCTTCATATGTTTTTTTCATTGCATTTGTTAAACAGGCAGAAGAACAAGCAGGCTGATTGCAATGCATACACTGACTTTTAATATAAATTTCACCTTTAGAGGTTTCGTATGCATTAACAACCGTTCGTCGGTTTTCATTTGTCTTGCGTAATTTACCTACTTCAGGCATGTCGCTCGGGTCAGGTTCAGGTAAACCATGCTCAGCAGCACATGCGAATTCACAACTCTGGCAACCCACACAGCGTGTAGCATCGTAAAGGATACCAAAGAATTCTGTTTCATTCTCATTTTCTTGGCTGGACTGTAATTTTTCTCCGGTGGCTAAAGAAACACCTGTAACACCCAATACTGCAAGAAAATTTCTTCTATTTATTTTCATATTATAACTTTTTAGGAAAAGAATAAATAAGTATTAACTTACATTTTATCAGGCTTATTAATAATTTCATTTTGAAATTCCTCCCAAACTTGCGGACCGAATTCTTCAAGTAAATTATCCTTAATTTCTCCACCATCCTGCATTACAACCTGCATGTTCAATGAAGATTCGGGTTTAATCCTGAGTGTGAGAAAATCTTTCAACCTGATAAATTCGTTTTGCAACCAGATTTGATAGGTCTCTCCCATAAAAAGGGATTTTATTTCTTTAAGCCAGTTATCCGATTTCACTTTGTATACCCAGCCTTCACCATAAGGTGAACTATTAATAATGGAAGACTTATTTTGAAGACATAAATTTTTTTCCATGATTATTCCAGATACAGGGGATTTAATATCCAATTGCTTACCATGCTGTATAATGGAAAGAAAAGTATCGCCTTTTGTAATTTTTTCACCCGGATTTTTCATTTTAACTTTCGTGATGGAACCCGTTACATGTTGTAGAAAATCATCGATTCCTATCCTGACGGCTCCTTCCTTTTCCATAAATGCCCAGGTATGAGATTTATCGAAAAACAAACCTGAAGGCGCTGTTATTGAATGCTCACCAAATACTGCACTATTTGGCAGACTTTCCCTAACTGCATCTTTTTTCTCACTCTTAAAGTAGAAAACCAAAAACAATATTAATACACCAAGAGCTATCAAACCGATAAATATTAATATCATACCAGCCTGACTTGTATTTGTTTGGGCTTCAATAATTGGTGTCTGAACCTCCGTTAAGTCTTCAATTTTTGATTTTCGTTCATTGAAAACCAATTCAGAATAACCAGAGGCAAAGAGAAATGGTTGTCCTTCTGTCAATACCCATTCAAGGAAATCCACATTTTTTCCATCTCGTGGTTGAGTGCCGGATACAGCATAAATGTTTTCATATAAGTCTCTGGGATATTTACCTATCCAGATACCCCTCGACAAATCATCGTAACTGCTGTAAATATCTTCAAAATAGTCTACTTTATTATTGCCATTCTTATCAATTGGTACAATACTAATTCCATTAAGTAATTTCTGATTTTCGGCATCCATAACATCAATCAAACTACAGAAACCTATAGAGTAGGGATTACTTAAGATCTCTGAAATAAACTCTTCTTTTCCAGAAACATTAATGTAGTGGATTTCTTGCTGATTTGTTTTCAGAAATTTTGACAGGCAAGCATCCACATTTTGATCCCCAAAACAATAGCACTCACTTGAATTTAACTGTTCATCATCAAGTAAAATTCCCCATGACTGATTAGAAGAAACCCCGAAAACCTTAGCAAATTGGTCAGGAGTAATACCTTGTTGTTGAATTTTGTTGAGAAAGGGATTTTTGGAATTTATAACAGGTACTATAACGTTGCGTGCAACAGCCATTTTCCATACAGGTTTTTCCTTGACAAGGGGGAGAAAATCATTGGAGAAAAACCCCAAATAATCTGGTTTTTGCATCAACAAAGGAACTGCTTCCTTATCGATAACCTTTAATCCCATTTTTATTTCAGAATTTAAGTGTGTGTATTCGCTCATCCAGGAGGTGGCAATTTCGGCCAGGTTGGGGCTGCACCATACATGAATCGAATCGCTTTTGGTTTTTAGGGTTTTTGCTGACACCAGAGTGTTTGTGAAAAAAACTAAGAAAAGTGTCGCTAAACTGATTAATGTAATTAACTTTTTCATCTTTGCGATATTTAGTGGTTTGCTACGACGAAACATTTTCCCGTCGCTTAGCTAAGCAAATTCAAACCGCATGCCAAACCCAAAAATAGAGACTTAACACATTGTATATAAGTATTTTATGAAATTTGAGTTAATAAATCAAAGAGAGTTTGTGTTGAATTTCCTTACACAAAATAATGGCAAATGAAGCATAAGTATTGTATTTCAGGCATTTAGGTGTACTGTTGCATTTTACAACACATGTTGTGTTTTTCAACAGTTAGAATATTTTAGCGAAAGGTAAAAATTGTTAACTACTAATTATCAATCACTTAAAGCGTATTGAAGTTTTAAACTATTTTTAATTATACCTACATTAGCCCACCCAGCAATCAGGTTTATACTTTATGTATGATGTGCTGCTTTTTAGTATCCTCAACGCTATATTTACAGATTTCGAAAATTTCTTGATTCCTTTTTGCAAAACTTTCTTATTCCTAATAATTATTTTAAGTCCTTAATAAATCAATCTAAGAATCAAATTGTTTTTGATCTACCTGATTCATAAAATTTGACACCGTTTCTGATCCTGAAACTCCATATGCATCCACAACCGTTCCCTTAAGACCTGAATAGGTTTCTAAAACATATAAAATACTCATATCCGAAGGATTGGTTAGTCCTTCAAAGCGATGAAATTCATGCAATTCCACCTGCGAAGGTAAAAAGGAAACTTCTTCACCCTCTACAAGTTGGCCGTGTTCATTTACTTGAAAGTTGTGTGTGTAGCCTTTCTTTATTAATTGCTCCAAGGCTTCTACCATAGTTTCATATTGATTGTTTTTTCCCATGCTTTGATTTTTATTCTATTTTCAAAAGTATTAAAAAATTTGTTCTATATTATTAGTGAAATAATCTTGCCAAAATTTTGCATAATTATTTATTCATACTATTTACTCATTTACAATGCTTTATGCTAATTTAAAGTTTGAATTAAAGTGTTGAGGGGATGTTGATTAAACCGAATTTATGTTAATATAATTACACGGTAAAGCGGAGAAACAAGTAAATTTGATTGTGCCTTTATCTTTTCAGTTTGTGTTTCACAATTGTGCTACAAAAACTGTCGAATTGATCCAACTAAAACAGATGACCATCCTTCGGGATACGCTAGCCAACAAAAAAAGACTGCCTATTAAAGACAGTCTTTGAAACATTTATTGTCGGAGTGATCCGACTCGAACGGACGACCACTTGCACCCCATGCAAGTACGCTAGCCAACTGCGCCACACCCCGATGAATTCCATATAGAAATCAGTTGCAAAGATAATTCTTTTTCTAAAAAATAACTATAAATGTGAATCTTCTAATAATACTAAGTTGGCCTATTAAAGATATTACTTTTTAATATCCCCTCCTTTATTAATTCTTTGATTACGAGTTCAGTTAACTCACTTTTAAAAGCGAATTCTTTATCAAGTGTTGATACATATGCCTTCAATCGCATTTTTAACACTGAGTTGCGGTCTTTAAATTCGTTAAAAAATAGCACAGAAATTGGTTTATTCAGGAAAATGTACTTAGAAACCAAAGCGGCTTCTGTTGCTATTTGTCTTACTTTTCCAGTATCGATATCCAGGGGTAAATAAATTTCGGCTACTACCTGGCAATTGTTTTCACCTGAATTTGAATTAGCAACATATTGCATCATAAACTCGCTATTAGGGATGGTTATCACCGAGTCGTCAGGAGAGACAACCTTGGTTGAACGTATACCAATTTCTATCACTTCACCATAATATTTTCCTGATTCGATTTTGTCACCAATCTGAAAGGGTCGATCGAACATAACAACAAGTCCTCCAAACACATTTTTAAGTAAATCTTGCGACGCAAATCCAACAGCTACGCCTACCGATGCAAGAAAAGCAAAAACTGTTGCTGCAGGAGGACTATAAATTCCCTCAATTATGAGGTAGACAATAAAAGCCCAACTCAGGATTCTGATGATTGGAATAATACGTTTAATGGCAAACTCACGTTTTTTATTTCTTCGCGCAATATTGGAAAGTAGATTGATTATAAGAGTGATGACAAAATAACCAAGGATTAAGGTTATGAAAGTCCATACAATATTCGAGAAAGAAACAACATCAGATAACTCTGGTGGCTTAAATGAATCTCTTTTATTTTTTGCAGATTGTGTAGTGTCATTCTCAGCCAATACAACAACTTTTTTGGGTGTTGCCTTTTCAACAGAGAGTTTATTTAACACTTCTTTTTGAACAGAAACAGTATCCTTTGTCTGTGCAACAGCAGTTGGCAGAATAAGATTGACAAGTATAAACAAAACGGTTATCTGTAAAAAGTGTCGCTTGATGGAGGAAAAATTAAAATAGTTCATATTCAAAGTTCATTAAGTTAATGTAATAAATTCAAAATGTACAACTCGCGAATTATCTGACTATAAATTAGCGGATTAATTAAGTAGTATTCTTCTGCCATCACTAATAATCCGTCATCTTTCATCTGATCCAGATGCAATTTACTGAGTTCAAAATCCTGATTAAATTTCCGGGAATGACCTTCGATGGTTATTCCATTATTTATAAGTATATTTTTTAGGGTGATCATTTTTGACAGCGAAATGGATTTGATAAAGTTGTTTTTAATTTCGTAAATCTGACGGATATAAATCACATCATTTTCAACCCGTGAAGTTGATCGTAGCCAGTATAGAAATGCCTGCGACAAATTGTTGTTATTGAACTCTGCTAAGCCTTTGAAATATATCTCTTCAAGTTCTGATTGCATTTTTTCATATGTCAACTTTTTTTTACGAATGAAAGATTTTTTTTCAGGCAATGCTTCATAAACCAGTTTGTATCCACTCATATTATGTCGTCGTTCGATAATACCTTTCATATCAGCAGCTGTAATGTCTGTCAGTTTTATGTGATATGCAAAATAATCAGAAATATTAAAGGATTTATCTATGTAATACCACGAATACAAATGAGCGGAAACTATCCAGAGGACTTGTGAACTAGTATCAGAAATAAGTTTCATAGTCTTCATTAAGTACTTAAAGCCATTTACTTCTGTGGTGAACAACCTTGCTAGTCCATCAATAGCTAAAATAGTATTCTTGCTTTCAGAATTAGAGGCTTTTACATTATGCTTGTCAGCAACTAGGGCCTCAATTTCGTTATAAAACATTTCAGGGGTTTTGTTTACCTCATGCAAATCAAGTAAAATCACTTTTTCATCATGAACCTTTGTCTTTAAAAACCAATTCAAAATCGTTGTTTTACCTGAGCCTTTTTCCCCAATAATTACAATTGGTGCAAATCTTCCTTCCTTCCATTTAGAATAAGCTATTGACAAAATTTCAGCTGGCTTCTCACGCCCAATAAAAAGTTCAAACGACTTTAGTGCTTCTATTTTAAACAAACGTTGATATATATATGGTAATTTATTGATGGCTAATTCAGTAGTAGCCAAATAATCGGAAGTTTCGGAGGTAATAAATTGTTGTTTTTCTTCAATTCTAAATTGTTTACCAATTTTTTCAGAAGATTGCCATAAAAACCTAATGCCAAATTTTAAGTTTTCGACAACAACCGGAATAAAGTTTTTAATCCTCCGACTAATATTTTGCCTGATCTCTTTTGATTTTGCTAGAGCCTGTAATTTAACTATACGTATGTTGATTTGTGAGGCACTATCCGAATCAGCGATAGCAGTTATTTCATTTAAAAACTTTTCGATAGATAGTTTTAATGTTGAAACTTCGCCTTGGCTAAATGATTGGTGGAATCCGGATATTTCCGCCAGTTTTTTCTCAGCCCTCACAATACCTTCTGTGGATATTTTAATTGCGTCTTCGACGCTTCCTTCATTTTCATTAAATGAAATAGATGACTCGATTGCAAAATTTATTATTTCAGGAATTTCAGCAACCTTTTTCTCAAAGACTTCTACATGATTAATAAAACTAGTTTTTAATTTTGGAAAAACGGCTTTTAACTGTGGCATGAACTCATATCCAATAATATCTTTGGGCGAAATACCTTGAAATTCTGATTTTTCAATGGGCTTTGAGTATTCTGACATATTTGTCACAAAACGCTTTTCTGAAATTCCATTAAAACGGCTTGTTATATCTGTCTCTATACTGTCAATTGCCTTAGTTATCTCCGACTTAATAATAACTTCCTTTAAAACTGGAATAATTTTCAAAAATAATTTTCTCTTGAATTCAGATTTTGATTCAGTAAGTTGCTCTTTAAACTTAGTTTTTACATTTTTACTTGTATTTACTACGTTTACTTTTAAATCATCGAGCGAGGCATTTATCAATTCTATAATATCAACCACAGGCTCAGTATAGCGGGTATCCATCACCTTCGAAAAATTAAAGAACTGTTTAAGAATATAAAATTTGAACGAGTTTACTTCCAGATCCAATTTCCAATCCTCGGCAAGAATAAAAATAGAATTCTGCCAGTTTTGCCTATTTTTTACTATTGCCTGAACCAACTTTTCACTCTCTGTTTCAATGTTGAGTTTGCTTTGATAAGTGTCGTGTTCTATTATTTTTCCTGAGTTAAAATCATCTATAAAATTACTGCTTTCAATATTTATCTCTTCAGTAATCTGATCTTTTGAGGAATTTATTTCATTTAAAAGTTGTTCTATTTCATCAATTTTATATTCAATTTTCAGGGCTTTAATATCTACATCTATTTGAAAATTTGTTGATGCAAACAGATTGAATTGTTCAATTCTTTTCTTGTCAAAGTTCCATAAACTATTAAGCAGCAGGATAATCTTTGAAGAAAAAGTATTGTAAAGTTTAATCTGCCTCTTTAAATTACTTAGTATTAAATAATAAAAGAAAAAGTTTCGGTTCTGAAATTGTTTATAAGCGGCAAGTGAAGATCCTTCATTTTGCGCTTTTAAATTCATATAAGTTTTTGACTTAGAATCAGAGAGAATTGATAAAAAACCACTTTTTTCCTTTTTCGAACGGGCAATTCTAATCTGTTCGGATAAACGTTCGTTTTCAGGAATAAGTTCTAATTGCTTGTATGCATCAATTATAAACTTATTCGTCATTTCCTTCAGCAACACAGGTGTTTTTTCCTTAATAGTATCTTCCAATAAGGAAAAAACAGTTTTGCTTAAACGTTCATTCTCGTATAGTAAAACTTGTAATGAACCATTATTTATTGCTTCAGCAGTTTTGGTGTTATACTCATCAATACTCTGAACAAAACTATTTGTAAAATTCTGAAACACCTGAATTTCCTTATCTAGAGCAGTGCCAATTGTTTCAGTAGCTAATTTCTTCAGCCCAAGAGTGAGTATTGAATAGTCTATGTCTTTTTTTCCTGTAGTCATAAATTGATTAGTCGAACTTTATTATTACAAACAAATGTTTTATCAAAAGTAATTCTTTTCGATTAGTCTTTTCAAGTTTTTTATCAATATTATTTATCAGTTAAGGCCTTGACAAACAATCTATTAAGTCAATTTACCGTCATCGAACTATGATATAATTTCAAAATATACCTATCTGAAATCAAATACAATAAATAAAGTTTAATTTTAACCCAAAGTATTATATATAATCAAGTTACAACATTATGCTGATTTAAACTCACTAGCGGTTATAAATAAAAGTAGCTCGGATATTGATTTGATTTTGATGGATATTAAACTGTCCGTTATGGATAGTTTAGAAGTAAGTAGAAAAATAAGATAGTTTATTCAGGAGTAATAATAATAGTACAGTCAGCCTATGCGCTGCCACCTGACCAACAATAATCATTAGAAGCAGGCTGTAACGAATTTAATAGCACACTTGTGTTGGGCTGAGCATCAAATCTTAGATCGAACTCAGGTTAATAGTTAATTATTTCTTGTCAGTAGAGGGTAGATTCTCATCAACAACCAAAGGCCCTGCTTGCCGGCACGTTTCGAGTTCTTTACTCAATTCCGTTTTCAGTTGATCTAACTTCTTTATTTCGATAGTGTCGCCATTATATTTATTAAAAATATATTTTTTTAAGTCTACAGTAAGTTTGAAATTTGTCGATTTTTTTTGATATAAAGATCTATCAGCGCGTGTTTTCGTCAACTTATCTTCAATCAAAACTTTCTGGCAATCCAACTCTGCCAATGCATATGCATCTGCTTTTCTTTTTTCTTCTTTAATATAACGTGCTTTAGCTTCGCTCGACATAGGCACAACACTACATGAAGAAACCACAAAAACTAATAATAAACTAAGTAATTTAATTATCTTTATCATAAAATAATTTTTAGCATTTGAATGCAAATTTAAACATATAAAAGACATATTGTCACTTAAACAATCTTAAAAATTATTTGGCATTCTAATTGACTAACGACAAATAAAAATTAAAAATATGGAAAAACATAAATGTTTAATAATTGGATCCGGACCTGCTGGTTACACGGCTGCTATTTATGCTGCTAGAGCAGATCTAAAACCTGTATTATATGAAGGAATGGAACCCGGAGGCCAATTAACAACTACCACTGAAGTAGAAAATTTCCCTGGTTATCCGGATGGAATTGACGGACCTAAAATGATGGAAGACCTTAAAAATCAAGCCGTAAGATTTGGTACTGATGCCCGCTGGGGAATGGTAACAGAGGTTAATACCACTAAACGTCCTTTTCATGTTAAAATAGATGATGGCACTGAAATTTTGGCCGAGACAATTATTATTGCAACCGGAGCAACAGCACGTTATCTTGGACTAGAATCAGAAGAAAAATTTAAAGGTGGTGGAGTGTCTGCTTGCGCAACTTGTGATGGTTTCTTCTACAAAGGAAAACCTGTTGCCGTTGTTGGTGGTGGAGATACTGCTGCTGAAGAAGCAACTTACCTTGCAAACCTTGCAAGTAAAGTTTATATGATTCACCGTAGAGATGAACTTAGAGCCTCAAAGGCAATGGCTAAAAGAGTGCTAAACACTAAAAATATTGAAATGCTTTGGGACAGTGAGGTTAAAGAAGTTGTAGGTGTTGAAGAAGGATTTACAAAAGCCTTAAACGGAGCAATTATAGTAAATAAAGTTACCGGAGAAGAAAGAAAAATTAATATTGAAGGATTTTTTGTTGCCATTGGACATACTCCCAATACGGATCTTTTCAAAGGCAAACTAGAAATGGACGAAACTGGTTATCTTATAACCAAACCCGACTCCACAGCAACTAATGTACCCGGAATTTTTGCTGCTGGCGACGTACAGGACAAACACTTCCGTCAGGCAATTACCGCTGCCGGAACAGGATGTATGGCCGCTATGGAAGCAGAAAGATTTATTGGAGAACAATAAATAAACATATATAATCCCAAAAAAGGTTCAGGAGTAAAATTGATTTAATTCCTGGACCTTTTTTATTTTTATGCTACTCAAAGTTAAGTTATCGAATTCTTTATAAATGCCCAAAACTATTTTTATCTTTGCCTTAATAAGTAATGCTAATGGCAACTGAACAACAACGTACGCAGATAATTATAAAAGCATCATGGGTGGCTATTATAGGAAACGCTGTTCTTTCTGTTCTTAAAATAGTTGTTGGCCTTATTTCTGGAAGTATCTCTGTTGTTGCCGACGGAGTGGATTCAGCCAGCGATATCATCACATCACTGGTAACTTTGCTTACTGCCCGAATAATTTCAAAACCGCCTAACCCCAATTTCGCCTATGGCTATGGAAAAGCAGATACCGTTGCCGCTAAAGCTTTGTCATTTATTATTTTCTTTGCAGGAGCGCAACTTGCCCTTTCCACCATCGACAATATTCTCAACCCTGCTGAAAGAGATTTACCCGGAATAATTTCGGTTTACATAATAATTATTTCCATTGTAGGAAAATTTGCACTGGCATGGTATTTAAATAAAACAGGCAAAAAAATCGACAGTCAGATGCTTATCGTAAACGGTCGTAATATGCAAAACGATGTGGTTATTTCTGTAAGCGTATTAATAGGATTAGGTTTCACTTTTTGGTTTGAATTGCCAATTCTCGACACCATAACTGCTTTACTGGTAAGTTTTCATATTATGTTTATTGCATTCAGAATATTTATGCAAACTAATCGTGATTTGATGGATGGAATAAGCGATACCGAAATTTACAAAAATATTATTGAAATTGTAAACTCTGTTGATGGAGCCCATAACCCACATCGTATAAGAGTTCGCAAATTAGCAAACCTCTATCTGGTTGCTCTGGATCTGGAAATTGATGGAAATCTTAGTTTAAACCAAGCTCACGAAATTAGCAATCAGGTCGATGCATTGATAAAAGAAAAAATTGATAATATTTATGATGTGCTTATTCATGTCGACCCAAAGGGAATAGAAGAAGATGAGGCCTATGGTGTTTCCGAAAGCGACCTGAAATAAATAATGGCTTAACTAATTTATTAACTGCATTTTAAACTTGCCTTTATATTAACTTTTATACCTTGATATTTTCTTAAAACTTTATTTATTCATACTATAGTGTTTTCTATATTTGCAGCCATAATTAATGTCAAAACATTATTGTATGATTTCATTTTTCCACCTCAACAACAAACATTTTTACCTTGTTAAATCTTCAGCAAAATTAGGACTCAACAACGTAAAAAAACTTAAATGGCTTTTTGGTGAGGCCAAAAGAGTTGAAAGCGACTCAGTTGACGCCTTCTTTATTGGTCCCAGAAAAGAAATGATAACTCCCTGGAGCACAAATGCTGTTGAGATTTGTCAGAATATGGGAATAAATACCATAGAAAGGATAGAAGAATTTACAAGGGTTGAAAGCAGAGAGGCGAAATTCGATCCTATGCTGCAACAATTTTACAATGGCCTAAATCAAACTACTTTTGATATTCCCGCTTTAGCGGAAGAAATGAAGTATATTGATGATATCAACTCATACAATAAAAAAGAAGGCTTGGCATTAAGTAAAGATGAAGTTGAATACTTAAATTCAGTTAGTGATAAGATAAATCGTAAACTCACCGATTCGGAGATTTATGGCTTCGCTCAAATTAATTCGGAACATTGTCGCCATAAAATATTTAATGGCACATTTATTATCGATGGCAAGGAGATGAAAGACAGTCTTTTTGCTTTGATAAAAAGAACATCGGAGCATACTCCGGGAAAATTAGTCTCGGCTTATAAAGATAACGTTGCTTTTATTGTTGGCCCGAAAGTAGAACAGTTTGCCCCCAAAACACAAAACACTTCCGATTATTTCAGCATAACAGATATTGAAACTGTTTTATCGCTAAAAGCGGAAACTCATAATTTTCCAACTACAGTAGAACCTTTTAACGGTGCTTCCACAGGCTCAGGAGGAGAAATTCGCGACCGGCTTGCAGGAGGAAAAGGAAGTTTGCCTCTGGCAGGAACAGCCGTTTATATGACTTCTTATACTCATAAAGACAAAAGCCGTAAATGGGAACAAAGTGTTGATGAAAGAAAATGGCTTTACCAAACTCCGGAAGAAATTTTAATAAAAGCCTCAAATGGAGCAAGTGATTTTGGAAATAAATTCGGACAACCATTGATAAATGGTAGTTTGCTGACTTTTGAGCATAAGGAAAACGACAAAACTTTTGGCTTCGACAAAGTTATTATGCTGGCAGGTGGTATTGGTTTCGCCAAGAAGGATGATGCTTTAAAAGCCAATCCCGAGCCGGGCGATATAATTGTTGTACTTGGTGGCGATAACTACCGCATCGGAATGGGTGGCGGAGCAGTTTCTTCTGTCGACACAGGTGAATTTGGTAATGCTATCGAACTTAATGCCGTTCAGCGGGCAAATCCGGAAATGCAAAAAAGGGTTATGAACGCCATAAGAGCCATGGTAGAAACTAAAAACAACCCAATAGTTTCCATTCATGACCATGGTGCAGGAGGTCATTTAAACAGCCTGTCGGAATTAGTAGAAGATACAGGTGCTGTAATTGACGCAAGGAAATTGCCTGTTGGCGATCCTACCCTCTCGGTAAAGGAAATTCTTGGCAACGAATCGCAGGAGCGCATGGGCCTGGTTCTTAAAAAGGGCGATTATAAAACCCTTGAAGAAATTGCTTTACGAGAAAGATCACCAATTTACAATGTTGGAGAAGTTAAAGATAATCAGTCTTTTATAATCGAGGCTGACGATACTTGCCCGGTTGATTTAAAACTTGAGTATCTATTTGGCAAACCGCCTAAAACCGTACTCAACGACAAAACTTTAAATCCTGATTATAAAGAAATAAGTTATAATGAATCGGAATTAACTGACTATCTTGACAACATATTAAAACTTGAAGCTGTTGCTTGTAAGGATTGGTTAACAAATAAAGTTGACCGCTCAGTAACAGGTAAAGTTGCAATGCAACAATGTACAGGACCTATACAATTGCCCTTAAACAATTTGGGCATTACCGCCCTCGATTATCAGGGTAAAAAAGGACTTGCAACAGCCATAGGACATGCTCCTGTTCCTGCACTTATCGACCCCCAGGCAGGTTCACGTTTGGCAATAGCCGAATCCTTAACAAACCTGGTATGGGCGCCCATCGATGGAAATCTGGCGGGAGTTTCTTTAAGCGCAAACTGGATGTGGCCCGCAAAAAATGATGGTGAAAATGCACGTCTTTACAGAGCTGTTGAAGCAGTTAGTGAATTTGCCATAAAGTTAGGAATAAACATCCCGACAGGCAAAGACTCCCTTTCGATGACACAAAAATATCCTGATGGTAAAGTTGTTTATGCTCCCGGAACAGTAATTATTTCGGCAGTTGGCGAAGTAACCGACATTAAAAAAGCAGTTAGTACCAGACTTAAACCAAAGGAAGGCACAAAAATATTATACATCGATTTTTCAAATAAACCATTCGAATTGGGAGGAAGCAGTTTTGCTCAAACAATGAGTAAACTTGGAAAAAAATGTCCTGATGTTGATGCTGATTATTTTGCAAAAACTTTTAATGTTGTACAAAAACTGATATCAGAAGAACAAATTCTATCAGGTCACGACATCTCCTCAGGAGGTTTAATAACTACCTTACTGGAAATGAACTTCCCAAATGTTGATTGTGGTATGAAGTTAGATGTCAGCACATTTGACTACGACAGTATTAAAACTTTGTTTAGCGAAAACCCTGGAATAGTTATCCAGGTTGAAGATTCGAAAGCAATAGAAGAAATACTCGCTAATGAAAACATAAATTATTGTTTGCTTGGTGAGGTACAGTCTGATCGTAAGTTAGAGATTAAATTAAAATCAGAAACCATAAGTTTAGATATTGATGACTTGAGAAATAAGTGGTTTGAGCCTTCTTATTTACTCGACAGCAAACAAACTTCCGGCAATCTTGCAGCTGAAAGGTTTAACAACTTCAAAAATCAGGATTTAAATTTCAATTTTCGTAAGAGTTTTACAGGAATAGCAAAAGACTACGGCATAGATTTAAGCAGGCGAAAAAGTAGTGGAATTAAGGCAGCGATAATTCGTGAAAAGGGTGTAAATGGCGACCGAGAAATGGCTTATGCTCTTCACCTGGCGGGATTCGATGTAAAGGATGTTCATATGACCGACCTTATAAATGGTCGTGAAGATTTATCAGACATAAATTTCATAGTTTTCGTTGGTGGATTTAGTAATTCCGATGTGCTTGGTTCAGCAAAAGGCTGGGCAGGAGCTTTCCTGTATAATAAGGAAGCAAAAAATGCACTCGTTAATTTCTATGCAAGAAAAGATACTCTTAGTTTAGGCGTTTGTAATGGTTGTCAGCTTATGGTAGAGCTCGGCCTGATTTATCCAGAACATCCCGAAAAACCAAAAATGCTGCATAACGATTCCGGTAAATTTGAATCCGGTTTTGTAAATCTCCTTGTAAAAGAAAACGCTTCGGTTATGCTTTCCAGTTTATCATGTATGAAACTTGGTGCCTGGGTTGCACATGGTGAAGGAAAATTCTCCTTCCCTTATTATCAGGATCAATATAATATCGTAATGAAATACAGTTATGATGAATATCCCGGTAACCCCAACGGCAGCGATTGGTCGACAGCGGCAATTTGTTCCAACGACGGCAGACATCTTGCAATGATGCCTCATCTGGAAAGAGCATTCCTTCCATGGCAATGGCCATACTATCCTAAGGAAAGAAAAGAGGATGAAATTAGTCCATGGATGGAAGCCTTTGTAAATGCTAGAAACTGGATACAAGATAAAACCAAGTAATACATTTACGTTGCAAAAAAATATATTCTATTATTTAATACTTTTTCTCTTTATTTTTTCCTGTTCTAAGAAAAGTAGATCACCCTTAGAACAAGAAGATTATCCCTTTATACTATCAGCAGATTTATCTTCACTTCCGCTTGTTGAATCCAAAAATATTGTTTTTTATAATTTAAACAATAAGCCCGAAGACTTGCTTACAACATTAAAAAACAATGGTATAAATACAGTAAGATTGAGGTTATGGCACACACCTCAAAACGAAAATTCAGGATTTAGTGAAGTAAAAACATTTAGCGAAAAACTTCATTCTATGGGCTTTAAAGTCTGGTTATCAGTACATTATTCCGACACGTGGGCAGATCCAGGGCATCAAATAATACCTCAGGCATGGGAAGGTATTGAATATGACATTCTGAAAGACAGCATAAGTAATTATACCACCAAAATTGTTAAAGAAATCAATCCGGATATCTTTCAAATTGGAAATGAAATTAATCCCGGTTTTTTGTTGCCTTACGGCGATATCAATAATGAAACACAGTTCATAGGTTTATTAAAAACGGCTTCTGAGGCAATTAGAAATAATTCCGAAAACTGCAGGATTATGATACATTATGCAGGTATAAACGGATCAGATTACTTCTTTAGCAAAATGCAATCTCTTGACTACGACATCATAGGCTTATCTTTTTATCCCATTTGGCATGGGAAGGATATGGAAGTATTATCAAACACAATAAACCAAGTGTCGGATAACTACAAAAAAAGCATTGCAATTGCAGAAACTGCCTATCCTTTCACATTGGGTTGGAATGATTATACAAACAATATTATAGGTTTGGAAGATCAAATAATATTACCTGATTATCCTGCATCTCCCCAAGGGCAAAAGAAATTCATTTCTACAATAATAAACATTGTTAAAAATGATAGTCTGGGTTTTGGAGTTTCATATTGGGGTGCCGAACTAATTGCTTTCGACGGACCCACATCAGAAAATGGATCTCCATGGGAAAACCAGGCATTTTATGATTTTGATAATACAGCACTTCCGGTTATTGAATCCTTCAATGATTTAAACTATTAACCTAACATACATCCATTGCAGACAGAATATTGTTGAGTTTACTTAGTGATCCTTTGTGCTGTTCTTTGTGATCCTTTGTGGTATAAATTTAAACACAAAGTAACACTAAGGATTACACAAAGTGACTCAAAGCCATACAACCTATTTACAATCACTATATATGACAATAATAAAACGAACTCAGGAAACTCGAGTTAATAAAACTAATCTATTTAGGGGCTTTTTGAATCAGGAAAACGCCAATAATCATATAAATAATATTAGGAATCCATGCCGCCAATATGGGTGAAAGATTACCATAAGTGGCAAAAACGGTTGAGAACTGCATAAACATTATATAACTGAATGTCAGAGCAATACCAATTCCCAGATGAAGCCCTATCCCTCCCCTAACCTTTCGGCTGGAAAGAGCCACTCCAATAAAAGTTAATATTATTATGGCTACAGGTCCTGCCATTCTTTTATGTTTTTCTATCTCATATTTCTTATAAACTATTGAACCTTTCTGCTTTTCCCTGGTAATGAAAGCATTAAGCTGATAATAGTTCATTTCTTCAAACCTCTCTTTAATTTTATAAAGATCGGTAGTTTTTAAATTAATGGTAGTATCCTTCTCATCTCCCATACTTATATGCTGTTGCCCTAAACTGTCAATGGTTCTGATATAGTAATTTTTGATATTCCATTTATTTTTTACCGTATCCCATTTTATATTATCAGCCATGAGTTTATACACTAATTTTTGACCGTCGAGTTGCTCCATTGAGAATTTAAATCCTATACTTTCATCACTATTAAACCTATTAGCATAAACAAAGGTATTGGGTTGTATCTGAATATGGATATTGGTCTCATTATCCTTGGTAAGTTTCTCCATATAGGTATTTTTAAATACCCGCCTAACTTCATTAGTTTTGGGAATCAAGAAGTTCCCAAGATAAAACGATATTATTGCCAGAAAAACGGACGCTATTAAGTATGGTAGTAAAAATCTTTTAAAACTCACACCACTACTTAGAATAGCAATAATTTCAGTATCGCCGGCAAGCTTGGAAGTAAAGAAAATAACCGAAATAAATGTAAAGAGATAAATAAAGAGGTTAATAAAGTATGGAATGAAGTTTATGTAATAGTCAACAACTATCGCCATAAACGGAGCCTTATTTTTTATAAAACTATCAACATTTTCGGAAACATCGAACACAATAACGATAACAATCAGTAAAGTAATGGCATAGAAGAAGGTGCCCAGAAACTTTTTAATTATATACCAATCGATTATTTTCACTTAAGTGTTGAGTTTATTCTATAATCTTTGAACTAGTTTTTTAACCATTATATTTTTCCATTCGCTGAAATCACCTTTTATTATATGATTTCTGGCTTCACCAACAAGCCACAAGTAAAAACTTAAATTATGCAAACTTGCTATCATGGCCCCCAGCATTTCTTTTGCCACAAACATATGACGCAAATATGCTTTTGTATATTGAGTATCAACAAATGAAGTTCCTTCCTCATCAATAGGACTGAAATCATGCATCCATTTTTGATTTTTAATGTTTATGATACCATTTTTGGTAAACAACATTCCATTCCTGCCATTTCTTGTTGGCATAACACAGTCGAACATATCAATACCCAAAGATATACTTTCCAGAATATTTGCAGTTGTACCAACACCCATCAGATAACGTGGTTTATCTTCCGGTAGTATACCGCAAACAAGTTCTGTCATTTCATACATCAATTCGTGTGGTTCTCCAACAGAAAGTCCTCCAATAGCATTGCCCTCAGCATTTTTCGAGGCTATTGTCTCTGCTGATATTTTCCTAAGGTCACGATATGTACTCCCCTGAACTATAGGGAATAAAGCCTGTGAATATCCATATTTTGGTTTAGTATTATTAAAATGAGTTATACATCTATCCAGCCAGCGATGTGTTATTTCCATGGAGTTTTTTGCGTAATCATAATCACATGGATATGGAGTACACTCATCGAATGCCATAACGATATCAGCACCAATTGTTCGCTGAATATCCATAACTGATTCGGGATTAAAATTATGCCTTGAGCCATCGATGTGCGATTGAAATACAACGCCCGATTCATCGAGTTTTCTCCTGTCGCTCAAAGAATAAACCTGATAACCACCACTATCGGTTAATATTGGCCTGTCCCAACCATTAAACTTATGTAAGCCGCCCGCTTCCTCCATCACCTGTAAACCGGGACGCAGATAAAGATGATATGTATTTCCAAGAATTATCTGTGCTTTCACATCATCCTTAACATCTTTCATATGAACACCTTTTACACTTCCTGCTGTACCCACAGGCATAAAAATTGGTGTTTGAATTTTGCCATGATCTGTTACTATTTCCCCCGCTCTGGCTGAACTCTTTATATCTTTCCCCTTAAGGCTAAATTTCATTCTGATAAATTTTTTGCAAAATTACTCTTTTTGTTCGATTGAAACATTTTTTGAATACTTCTGTTGATCAATATTAGCAGCAATTAATGCATGCTTAACAGTTGGCATAAAATATTTAATGACATCAAACTGTTTATAAATAATTATGCTAAAAAAATATTGCTCTGTTTACTTAGTATTTTTGTATAAAAATTATTGATTTGTTCCAGGACTTAAGTAACATTAGTATTGTTATAGCGGCAATTTTTGCCTTGTCGACCTTAACTCAGTTAATATATTATTGGCTGATATTTTCCCGCTTGGCATTCTATAAAAAAAGCGATTCGACCGGAGATAAAAAGCCGCCGGTTTCTGTTGTTATTTCAGCCAGAAACGAATATTATAACCTCATGGAAAATCTTGAGTTAATATTACAACAGGATTATCCCGATTTTGAATTAATAGTAGTAAATCATGCTTCCACCGATGAATCGAAATATTATCTGGAAGAAATGAAGCACAAATATTCTAATTTGAAGATAGTGCAAATCGATCAGGATTTGAACTTCTTTACGGGCAAGAAATTTCCACTTTCCATAGGTATTAAATCGGCTAAAAATGATATCCTTTTACTTACTGATGCCGATTGTAAACCAAATTCCAAAAACTGGATAAGCACAATGGTTTCTTCCTATGAAGATGAAAAAACCGAAGTCGTTTTAGCTTATGGGCCATTTATAAAAGAAAAAGGTTTCCTCAATCTACTCATGCGCTACGACACTTTTGTTACCGCTGTTCAATACTTTTCATACGCACTTGCAGGAATGCCATATATGGGCGTAGGCCGAAATCTTTCATATCGCAAATCTCTGTTTATCAGGAACAAAGGTTTTATATCACATTACAATATCCCTTCGGGAGATGATGATTTATTTATTAATAGAGTTGCAAACAAGACTAATTGCCGCATAGAGATTGCGGAAGAAAGTTATATGTATTCGAAGGCAAAGCCAACTTTTAAAGAATGGTATAAACAAAAACTTCGGCATTTAAGTACGGGAAAAGTTTATAAAATGAAGTTTAAAATTCTATTGAGCATATTTGTTTTTAGTCAGATATTTTTTTTCCTATCCTTCGCTTTTCTTGCCATAACCCTAACATTACCAATACTTGTTTTGAGTGCCTTTGGAATTAGATTTATTACCCAAGTACTTGTTAATAAAAAAATTAGCGATCAACTTAATGAGGGAAGTTTATATTTATTTTCGCCTATACTGGAGGTAATATTTTTAGTTTTACTACCCATATTCAGTTTAATGAGCATGAGGAAGAAAGTTGCATGGAGGTAAAAAATACATTAACAACAAAAGGTCAGAGAGATTATAAACTTATTCAGCAGGCCCTCCACAAAGGAGACCAATCGGCTTATGCCGAACTACTAAATCTTTACCGCGATTCCATTTACTATACCATGTTAAAAATGACCCACGACCCCTATGATGCTGAAGATCTTACAATAGAAGCGTTCGGCAAGGCCTTTAAAAACCTGCAGCAATATACTTCTGATTACGCTTTTAGCACCTGGCTTTTTAAAATAGCAAGCAACAACTGCATCGACTTCATACGAAAGAAAAAAATGCATGACAATATAGTCGAGTCAGGTGAAAACAAAACTGGATCCTTAGGTTTTAAAATTGCAGACAATGAGTTAAATCCGGAGGAAGAAATAATCAACAATCAGAAAATATTAATGATGCGGGAAGTTATCCATCGGCTAAAGCCACATTATAAAAAGCTAATTGAACTACGTTATTTTAAAGAATACTCATACGAAGAACTTGTACAAGAACTTAATCTCCCGTTGGGAACAGTAAAAGTTCAGCTGTTTAGGGCCCGAACTTTTCTTTATAATATTCTCAAAAATTCAGAAGAAAAAATTTAATAATCCTTTAAATTTTAAATCAAATTCCCTGCTAAAAAATTAGTTAACATATGTTATATTTGCATGGATTTGATTTTTAAAAATGAAAGAGGATAAAGTTAACAGTGAAATAAAGTTAATCAATCTGGATGAAGTACTAAAAACTAAGAGTCCGGTTCTAAATAAGGTCTTGCCAGGTTTTATTAAATCGTATTTGAAACGTGTTGTTCATCAGGACGAACTCAACTATTACATAAAAAATCACGGGCATTTAATGGGCATCGAGTTTATTGATTCGGTACTCACAGAAATGGATGTTAAACTTGAAACTGATGGGCTGGAAAATATACCTGAAAAAGGACGATGCATTATTGCCTCCAACCATCCTCTTGGCGGCCTCGATGGGGTTGCTCTAATGCTGGTAGTTGGAAGGAAACGCCCTGATCTGGTTTTTCCTGTTAACGATATCCTTATGAATGTGAAAAATTTGGAGCCGCTCTTCATTCCAATTAATAAGCATGGTTCCAATGCCGACAACATTAAAATAATAAATGAGAATTTTGCATCTGAAAAACTCATTTGCTATTTTCCTTTCGGTTTGGTTTCGCGCAAACGCGATGGTAAAATTGAAGATTTAGAGTGGAAGACCACATTTATCACTAAAGCAAAACGATTTAAACGCGATATAATTCCTACAAACATCAGTGGTAGGAACACTAACTGGTTTTACAATCTTTCAAACTTTAGAAAAAAACTCGGAATAAAGGCAAATATTGAAATGTTATATCTTGTGGATGAATTTTCCAAACAAAAAGGAGAAACCCTGAAGTTCTACTTCGGAAAACCGGTTTCTTACAAAACATTCGACAAGAGATATAAAAACGATCAATGGGCCGAGTTTATGAGACAATATTCTTATAAACTAGCCCAGGGTTACAAAGGCAGTTTTGAAGATTTTATTTCCGAAATTAAGTAATGAAAAAACATTCCCCATGGAAACTATTATACCACCTGTTGATAAAAGATTGCTTGAGCAAGAACTCAACGAAAAAACCTTTTTAAGGGAAACAAATAATGGTCATAATGAGATATATATTCTCAATGATGAAAATGCTCCAAACGTTGTACGAGAAATAGGACGTTTAAGAGAGGTAACTTTTAGAGATGCCGGAGGCGGTACAGGAAAAGACATCGATCTGGATAAGTTTGATGTGGGCAAAAATGCATTTATGCAAATGATTGTTTGGGATCCTGAAGAGAAAGAAATAGTTGGCGGATACCGTTATGTTCATTGTAAAAATCTCTTTATTGATGATAAAGGCGTTGTGGCTTCTCCTACTTCAACTCTTTTCAAATACAAACAGAAATTTATCGATAAATACTTTCCTCACACTATAGAATTGGGAAGGTCATTCGTTCAACCATTATATCAACCAACTTATAATTTAAGGAGAGGTATGTATGCTCTCGATAATTTATGGGATGGCTTGGGGGCTCTGCTTATTGAGCATCCTGATATTGAATATTTGTTTGGTAAAGTTACTATGTACTCCAGTTTCGACCGATTGGCCAGAGATATAATTCTTTTCTTTTTTGAGAAGTATTTTCCTGATAAAGAAGGCCTTGTAGTTCCCCATAAACCCTTGGAGCGTACTACCAGCGATAAGGTTTTAAATAGCATTTTTACCGGCTGCAATTATGAGGAGAATTATAAAATCATGGTTCAAAAAGTCAGAAAACTTGGCGAAAATGTACCTCCTTTATTTAGTGCTTATATGAATCTTTCATCTACAATGAAAACTTTTGGAACTGCTCTTAACGACCATTTTGGCGATGTAGAAGAAACAGGAATCCTGATAACAGTTGGTGACATTTACGATATAAAAAAGGAACGACACGTTACCACTTATAAAAAGAAGTAATAGGTATATTTAAAATTCAAATAATTGCCTTTAAATTTTGGATACTATAAACTGATATTTATTCTTCTGCTAAGTTCAATCTATAGCAGCTGTTCCAATATTGATGAAAGTAACAGCATAAAGCTAAACTCAAACTGGAAGTTTAAATCTACTGATGATACTACTTACTTAAAGGTTAAAATTCCGGGCTCTGTTCACTTAGGTTTATTGGAAAACAACATTATAGAGAATCCCTTTTATCGATTAAATGAGCATAATGTTCAGTGGGTTGATAAAAAAGACTGGGAATTTAAAACCACTTTTGATGTAGATAAATCAATATTGAATAATGAGTTTGTGGAAATTGATTTTAAAGGCCTCGATACCTATGCTGATGTTTTCCTTAATAATCAATTGATTTTAAAAGCAAACAATATGTTTGTAAATTGGGTTGTAGAGTGTAAAAGCAAACTCAGGGAAGGAAAAAATGAATTAAGAATTATTTTTTATTCCCCCATTAAAAAAGGCCTCGAAAAAAGAGAAAAATTACCCTACCTACTACCTGGTGCAGAAAACGACCAATCGGAATTGGGCGGATTAGGTAATAAAAAAGTATGTGTTTTTACAAGAAAAGCGCAATATCATTTTGGATGGGATTGGGGTCCGCGATTAGTAAGCATAGGTATTTGGAAAGATATTGAACTAAAATGGTGGAACAAAGCAAAAATTGAGGATTTGTATATCCATCAACCGAAAATTGAAAAAAACAGGGCTAAAGCTATTGCAGAATTAAGAATTAATTCATCTTCTAACCAGAATGCTGAACTTATTTTAAAAACAGATAATAGTATCTCAGCCAGCAAGCATTTGAATCTCAAAAAAGGAAATAATGTTATTAAGATTCCTTTTGAAGTAGAAAATCCGGAACTTTGGTGGACCAATGGGCTTGGCAACCAAAAACTTTACAATATTGAAACCGAATTAAAAATAGATAATCGAATACTTAGCAAATCAGAAACTAATATTGGTTTACGTACAATTGAGTTGGTAAGAGAAAATGATTCCTTAGGAAAGAGTTTTTATTTTAAAGTCAACAACAGACCGGTTTTTATGAAAGGAGCCAATTATATCCCGCAGGATATTTTTCTTTCCAGAGCTAAACCCTCAGATTATGAACACCTTATAAAATCGGCAGCAGAAGCCAACTTCAATATGTTGAGAGTTTGGGGAGGAGGTGTTTACGAAAAAGACATTTTTTACGACCTATGCGATAAATACGGAATTTTGGTATGGCAGGATTTTATGTTTGCTTGCGCCATGTATCCCGGCAACACGGAATTTCTGGATAACATAAAACTGGAAGCCGAACAGAATATAAAACGGCTCAGAAACCATGCATGTATTGCTTTATGGTGCGGTGATAATGAAATTTTATCAGCATGGAACAGATGGGGATGGAAGGAAAATGTTATAGAAAATCAGGGTGAAGCTAAAGCTGATAAAATTTGGAACGATTATGATACATTGTTTCATAAAATATTGCCTGATATTGTAAAACAACTCGATCCTAAAACCGAATACTGGTCATCGTCGCCAAGTTCAGATATTGGAAAACTTGAGAACAAAACTTCCGGCGACATGCATTACTGGGGCGTATGGTGGGGTAAAGAGCCTTTTTCAAACTACAAAACTTATATCGGCAGATTTATGTCGGAATATGGTTTTCAGTCGTTTCCCGAAATTGGTTCCATAGAAAAATATACACTCCCGGAGGATCACGATATTAACTCTGAAGTGATGAAATCGCATCAGCGATCTAGCATTGGCAATGTAACTATTGTTGAATACATGGACAGAGATTATAATAAACCCAAGAATTTCCCCATGTTTATTTATGTCAATCATTTACTACAAGCAGAAGGAATTAAAACAGCAATGGAAGCACATCGCCGTAATATGCCATATTGCATGGGATCGCTCTACTGGCAACTCAACGACTGCTGGCCCGTGGCATCCTGGTCGGGAATTGATTATTATGGAAAATGGAAAGCACTACATTATTTCACCAAAAAGGCGTTTAATAATATTCTTGTTTCACC
>PKTA01000073.1 GCA_002869365.1 Marinilabiliales bacterium
CCTAATTCCCAAGTTTTTCCCCAATCTTTTCCAACATCACCTTTGTCATCTTTTCAAGGTCATATTCTTCTTCAAGACCCCAGTCATTTCTGGCTATTTCATCATTAATACTGGCGGGCCAACTATCGGCTATCGCCTGACGAAAATCGGGCTTATAAGTTATAGTAAATTCTGGCATTAATTTTTTAATCTCAGCAGCAAGCCCTTTTGGATCGAAGGAGATACCAGCCATATTATAACCAGATCGTAAACTTAATTTATCAGCATCCGCCTGCATGAGTTTAATGGTATTTATTATTGCATCATCCATAAACATCATAGGAAGGCCAGTATCTTCAGTTAAAAAGCATTCGTAGGAAGCATTTTTAACTGCCTCATAAAATATTTCAACGGCATAGTCGGTAGTACCGCCACCTGGCTCGGTTTTATAACTAATCAGTCCGGGATATCTTACACTACGGAAATCTATTCCATAACGGTGGAAATAATATTCCCCCCAACGCTCACCGGCTAGTTTTGATATTCCATAAACAGTATTCGGTTCCATAACTGTAAGCTGAGGAGTATTTTCCATAGGTGTTGTGGGACCAAATATTGCAATCGAACTGGGCCAGAAAAGTTTCTTGGCATCCGTTTGGCGGGCAACTTCTAAGGTGTTCATTAGCGCCTTCATATTTATATCCCAGGCCTGCAAAGGAATTTTCTCTGCATTGCCCGATAAAACTGCAGCAAGATTATAAATCTGCGTTATATTATATCTCACAACATAATGAAGTAAGTTGTTGAAATCCAACACATCCAGTTTGTCAAATGGCCCTGATGCACTAACTTCCGGAGTTGGTTCTTTTATGTCGGTGGCAAATACATTTTCGCCTCCATATATCTTGCGTAATGCCAATACAAGTTCCGATCCTATCTGTCCCGAACTTCCTATAACTAAAATTCTTTCCATCGAAATTTTTATTTTGTTTTATGCAAATGTATTAAACAGATTGATAAGAGTGGTTCTAAATTATTCAGTCTTCCGTTGACAATCTTCAGTCTACAGTCGGCAATATTCAATTGGCAGTTTTAATAAACCATTCTCAATTTTCCTTTACCATTGTGTCATAGTTAAAAATAAAATATTAATCTTGTCAACCGTATTTAGGGATCAACAATCGACAAACCTGCGACCTGACACTAGCAACATGCAACATTAAATGAAAGTTCATAAAGTTATAGTTTAACATCAAAAACGAACCTGCATCATGCATCATGATTAAATTATAACCCAATACACCTTTTTTGATCACTCTAATGTATGAAAACAATTACTAATTTTGCAAAAATTTAATTATGCAACTTTTAATATACAACACCCTTAAGCGAAAGAAAGAAGTCTTCGAAGCTCTTAACGCTCCCCATGTGGGAATGTATGTTTGTGGACCTACCGTTTACGGAGATGCTCATTTGGGACATGCCCGCTCAGCAGTTACTTTCGATTTGGTATTCAGGCATTTACAACATATGGGATATAAGGTAAGATATGTTAGAAATATTACCGATGTTGGACATTTGGAAAATGATGCCGATGAAGGTGAAGATAAAATTGGAAAAAAGGCAAGGCTCGAACAATTGGAGCCCATGGAAGTTGTAAAGTATTTTACCGACCGTTATGAGCAAAATATGGATGCTTTAAACTGTAAACATCCAAGCATTGAGCCAACTGCTTCAGGACATATTATTGATCAGATTGAAATGGTGAAAACCATATTTGAAAATGGTTATGCCTATGAGTCGGAAGGATCGGTTTATTTCGATGTGGAGAAATACAATAAGGATTATAAATACGGCAAACTTTCGGGCAGAAAAGTTGAAGAGTTACTTGAAAATACAAGAGAATTAGCCGGACAGGATGAAAAGAAAAACAGTTTCGATTTTGCCCTATGGAAGAAAGCCGACGAGCGCCATATTATGAGATGGCCATCTCCATGGAGTGATGGTTTCCCGGGCTGGCACATGGAATGCTCAGCAATGGGTAAGAAATATCTGGGAGAAACCTTTGATATACATGGCGGTGGAATGGATTTACTATTTCCTCATCATGAATCGGAAATTGCACAAAGCAATGCCGCGCAGGGAAAAGATGCAGTAAGATACTGGATGCACAATAATATGATTACTGTTAACGGTCAGAAAATGGGTAAATCGTTGAACAACTTCATTACTCTGGAAGAATTTTTTACAGGTAATCACGAGTCTCTGCAGCAGGCTTATTCTCCAATGACAATACGCTTTTTCCTATTGCAGGCTCATTATCGCTCAACACTGGATTTTTCAAATGAAGCATTACAGGCAGCAGAAAAAGGCATGACAAAATTGTTTACCGCCTATTCTACTATAGATAAATTATCTGCTTCAGCAACTTCATCAACTGATGTTAATAAATATCGCGATTTATGCTATCAGGCAATTAATGATGACTTTAATTCTCCAATATTAATTTCACATCTTTTTGATTTAGTGAAGATTATAAATCAGGTTAACGATAAAAAAACAAGTTTAACTGCCGAGGATATTTCTTTTGTAAAACAGATTTTTAATGACTTTCTTATAGATGTTTTAGGGATGAAATCCGAAATTTCTACGGACAACAGCCAGTTGGTTGACTATCTGATGAACACCATTCTTGAGATAAGGCAAAATGCCAAGGCAAACAAAGATTGGGCTACAGCTGATAAAATTCGAGATGATTTAATCAAACTTAATATCCAGATCAAAGACACCAAGGATGGCGCAGACTGGAGTTTTAAATAAAAAGTCAAAAGTATTAAACCAAAAAAAAGTCTGTCTGGCCTAGCCTAAGGCTAGACAAGACAGACTTTTTTATTTTTCATAGTTCTGCTAATTAACGATTACAGCATCTTCCATGATTACAGGATAAAAATAACCTGCTCCAAAATCTTTGTCGAGACTGATTACCCCTTCAAAAGTAACTGTGGCATCAACATTGGCAACATCCATTGATGTAATTGTTAAATCAAAATTACTATCATTCTCTGTTCCATCCTGAATATGAAACCAATTACGGCTCATAATCATTTCATTGTATTTGGTTATTTTACCAGTAACTTTAACCTTTTGTCCGCTATACTTTTCTTTATTAGCGTATAACTCAGAAATAGTTATTGCTCCTTCCGCATGTGTTACTTCAATATTTTGTTTTACAAGTTCAGGCTTCTGGGGAGTTCCGCCTTGCATAGGATCAGCCATTTGTTTTGCTGCTGATTGTGGAGTTAGACTAACTTCCTGAACAAAATATATTAATGGAAAATCACGCTCAAGTGTTTTACTATGGAAGTTTTGCATTGCAGCTCCTCTGTTGTAATACAAAGTTTGTCCAATGTTTAAATCCATTCTATTTACGGCCATCCAAATCTCTGTATCACCCTCTTTCATTAGTAAATATGTATAACTGGGTGCTTGATAAAACTCCTTTACTACCCCCTGATTAGTATAATCGGAAGCAACAGTTGTTGTTTGTTGGGAGGTATTATCACATGACACTAATGAAAATAAAATTATTACTGATATCAAACTAATTATTTGTTTCATCTTTGAAATCTTTTTAATTTATACTGATTTTTTTCAGGTGGTAAAGATAAAATAATCTTTGAAAATCCATTACTAATATTAGGATTTAAAACCTATGAATTAATATTTAATGATAATGAAAAACAAAAGGTAAGATTATTTATGTTTATCCAAAATTGATTCAAAATCTTTTGGATTATCCACAATAATAATATTTTCAGTTTCTTGCAGTTCGGGTAAGTTATTTGAATTGCCAGATAAAATCAGAGGAAACTCTAAACCTGAAGATAATTTTCTAATTTCACCAGTTAAATCCTCAATCCTAGGTGTGGTTATCATCGACATTATCAATTTAATATTTATCATTTTAGCCGTAACTATAACATTATCAAGCGGAACATTTTGTCCCAGATAATAAACTTTCCATCCATTATTTTTAGCAATAAATGTTGATAATAATAAAGGAAGTTCATGCATTTCGCCTTCAAAAAGGAATAATAATATTCCGGGAGCACTAAAAGGTGGATCAGCAAGTGTGTCGATAGCAGCAATAATTTTCTGCCTGATCAGATTAGAAATAAAATGTTCCTGAGCAGGGATTATTTTACTGGTACCCCAAAATATACCAATTTTTGAAAGAAAAGGATATATGAGTTCACTAATTGTATTTAATAGTCCGTTTTGTATAAATTGCCTTTGAAACACTCTATTAAACAAATCCTCGTCAAAGTTTATGGTACTCATAACCAGACTGGATATTTCGTCCTCCATCTCAGGAACTGCATTATCAGCAATTTCAAGAACTTTATCTGATATTTCCATATTCGACATTTTATCAATTTTGGAAATCTTTAGCCCATTGCGAGTTAATATACCTATATTAATAAGCAGTTTCAAATCATCATCTGTATAATACCTTATATTAGTGTCTGTTCTATTTGGCTTTATGAAGGTATATCGTCTTTCCCAAATACGTAGTTTATGTGAACTTATTCCTGTTATTGCTTCTACTTGAGTAACTGAATACTTGGTCATGTCTAATTTATTTTATGCAAATATAGACATTTTTCAAATATTTGCAAATTTTAATTACCTGATTTCTAGTGCATATAAATTTTTTGTCTAATTTATTTTACTTTTTACTTGCACATTTAAAATAATTGTTTGTATATTTGTCGAACTTTAATAACTAAAATATTAGACATGAAAACTAAAACACTTTTATTAGCACTTATGGCCATGGTAACTTTTACAACCATGGGATGTAAAAAAGAAGACGACAACAATGATGTTACTCCAAATGAAAAAAGTAATATTATAGAACTTGCACAAGACAATGGTTTTAACTCACTTGCAACAGCACTAACTATCACTAATTTATTAGATGACCTTCAGGGTGACGGTCCTTTTACAGTATTTGCTCCAACTGATGAGGCATTTGCAGCACTTCTTGCAGAAATAGGACAAACAGACATTAATGATGTCCCGGTAGATATATTGGAACAAATCCTATTGTATCACGTTGTTCCATCAAGCGTAATTTCAACTCAAATTACTGACGGAAAAGTTGCTACTCTTCAGGGTGAAGAATTAATGGTATCAACTATGAATGGCATCAAAATAAATGATGTAAGTGTAGTAATGCCTTATGATGTAGAAGCATCAAATGGAGTAATTCACACTATAGACCAGGTACTGGTTCCTTCATCAATTGCTCAGTTTGTAAATACTATTCTTGAGCCTGCATATTTTAACAAGAATTTTTCAAAATTAGTTTCAGCAGTTGTAAAAACTAATTTAACATCAACACTTTTGGAAGCAGAGAGTTTAACAATTTTTGCACCAGATAATAATGCATTTGATGCAGCAGGTATTAATCCTGATGCTGTTGATGCGCAAACTTTAACTTCAGTTTTAACTTACCATGTTATTGCAACTAAAGTTCTAAGTAGTGAAATTCCAGCAGAAGCTGTTACGGTTAACGGTAACAAGATTAATTTTTCAATAGTTTCATCCGGCAACTATATAAATGGAAATACTGAAATAACAGCAATTGATATCGAAGCCGGAACAGGTGTTTTACACCTTATTGATAAGGTGCTTCTTCCTCCAAATGGAAATATTGTAGAAACTGCTGTGGGACTTAGTGTAGATGGAGAGTTTACATCTTTGGTTGCCGCTCTGCAAAGAACTGCAAATGAAGGAAGGCCAGATCAAAATCTATTAACAGTTCTGAGCGCTGATGGTCCTTATACTGTTTTTGCTCCAACTAATGCCGCTTTTCAGGCGCTTTTAGATAGCAATGAGCAATGGAATAGTTTAAATGATATTCCATTAGAAACACTTATAGCAGTTTTAACTTATCATGTTGTTCCTGCAAGAGCTTATGACAAAGACCTATCAAGTGTTATCGATGAGAACGGACAACTTCCAACAGCACTCGGTCAGAATATCACAATTGATTTAAACAACCTGACAATCAATCAAACAAGTGAGATTGTTGGCGTTAACACTAACACAACTAATGGAGTAATTCACGTTATTAATGGAGTTTTACTTCCTAACTAAATTTCTTTAATAGGGTTAAACGGTTGGGGGAATTTAATTCTCTCAACCATTTTTTCTAACTACTAATATCTTTTAAATAATGATTAATTTAATACTAATAATAAACTTGTTAATAATTCCTCCAGATTATAATTACACTATCGATTTTGGTCAAAATAAAAATGGAGAAGATTGGGTTGTAGTGGTAGACGGTGTAATGGGTGGACTTTCAACTTCCTCATCATTACTATCAGAAAACACTATTCACTTTAAAGGTAATATTTCATTAGAGAATAATGGAGGTTTTGCTGCTCTCAGAGGGCCGAAGAACAATATGGACTATTCTGCTTATTCCAATTTGGAAATAAGGTATAGGAGCAAAGGTCAGGCTTTTGGAATTAGATTCCTTAAATGGGATCAGTTTTTTATGCCATATCTCAAAAAAACTTTTGATGAAACCTCATGGGAATGGAAAACTGTTAATATTTCTCTCAATGAATTCAAAGAGTATATTTTAAATAATGAAAGAGATAAAAAAATAGACGCCAATGATTTTGACGATATTTCCCGACTAGGAATTATTGTAAGCAATAAAAAAGAGGGCGACTTCGAACTAGAAATTGATTATATAAAACTTAACTAAATACATAAAACTATGTTTAAATTTTTCAAAAGCAAATCGAAAGAAGATAAATTGTACAAAAAATACGAGCGTCTTCTTCAGGAATCACACAAATTATCAACAACTAGCAGAATTGAAAGTGAAAAAAAATATGCTGAAGCGCAAGAAATACTGCAGGATATCGATAATTTAAAAAACTAAATATGTCTGTTTTTCAATTTAAAAAAGAACAACTACTAAATGCTAGCCTAAGTGAGGTATGGGATTTTATTTCAAGTCCTTCCAACCTGAAACTGATTACTCCGGAATATATGGGATTCGATATACAATCGGAGCAAACCAGCAATAAAATGTATGAAGGTCAAATAATAGTTTACAAGGTATCACCACTTCTGAAAATACCCATGACATGGGTTACTGAGATTACACATGTTAAAGAAATGGAGTATTTTGTTGATGAACAACTTATAGGACCTTATAATATATGGCATCATGAGCACTTTATTAAAGAAACTGAAAATGGTGTATTGATGAACGACATATTAACTTATAGTCCGCCCTTTGGGATACTTGGAAAAATGGCCAACTCACTTATGATAAAGCAAAAAATAAATCAGATATTTGACTATCGTGAGAAAAAACTTATAGAGATTTTTAAATAAACACACTTATGTTCGCGAAGATCATATTGATGTGATTGATTTTAATTAACCTCAAATAGAACGGCAATAGCCCGTAATCTAAAGTTTTAGATGTAACAAAAATATCATAAAGGATAAACTACATTATCAACAACTAAACTGAGTTCGACCTAAACATTAGGCTCATTTTATAATTTTTAACTAGTAAAAATATTGATGTTTTTATAATAAAAGAACACATTTCTTAATGGCTCTTGTTTTATTATTTACATTTAATTGGTAGAAATACATGCCCGAGACAACAGTTTTATTATTATCATCTGTCCCATCCCAAATTACATTATGTTCACCTTTTAAATATTGCTTATTTATGAGCGTTTTTATTCTCTGACCCTGGAAATTGTAAATGATTATGTTCACCTTACTATCTTGTTCAACTGAAAACGAAATGTTAGTGAAAGAACTAAAGGGGTTAGGGTAATTGTTTTTTAATAAAACCATTTCAGGTTTCTGTTCTTGAATAGCAGTATATATTGGATCTGTAAAAAATGGATAACCATTATTTGTAGATCCATCAATATTCCATATGTCTTCATATTGATCGTCATCAAATGGGTCACCAAGGAAATCCCATGCCGTTTCTAACCCAACAGTTGTTGTATCTGTATAAGTTGCAACACTTAGCATATCGGCATGGGACTTACCTGTTATCCCTGCCTGATTACCATATTCCAATCCAGAAGTTTGACTAGACGTTTCTACATCCCAAAAGTTATTCTCACATACAATATAATCACTACTCACATTCCCCGCAAAACCCCCTCCATTAACAACATATCCATAACTATAGCAGTTTTTTATTACGGCATAGTCCTGATTATTAGCCAGAAATCCGCCTGAGGTACCCCAAGTTGAATACACATCGGCAGAACTATAACAATTAGTGACCACAGAATTATTACTTATATGACATGAAAAACCACCTACATAATCATCTCCTAATACTTCACCTTCACTACTACAATTATTCACTGTTGAATAATACCCAATACTGCTAGCAAAGCCTCCGAGATTAGTTTCAGCTGCAACATCCGCAAAAGCCAAGCAGTTAGTTATTTCACTAGCAGATGCATTGTACAATAATCCTCCTACTTTGGAGCCCCCTAATAACTCATCCATCTCTACAAAGCAATTATCAACTAAAGTGTATTGCACACTGGCAACGAGCCCTCCTACCATTTGGTTTCCGTATGCAATACCTGTGGCATAACAAAACAGAAGTTCAGAATCACCTGTTGACTCTTCATTAAGCCGCATATCTCCTACTAAACCACCTACATAAGATATTCCATTAATATCTCCGTTTTCACTAGAACAATTTAAAATAGATGAACTATATGACCTGCCAACTAATGCTCCAACATAATTACCATTGCAATCCACATGGGTATTGATTAAAGTTAAATTCTTTATTACTGAATTGGAAATTATGCCAAACATACCAGAATGGTGGTAATCCCGTACTATATATAAATTGGAAATACTATGGTTTAATCCATCGTAAGAGCCAACAAAACCATATAATTGTGAGAGCCCAATTGGATGCATTCCATCACCGTCATTCCAATTTTGAGTATCAAAAGCATCTATATCAGCAGTTTGAATGATAAATACTGGCTGAGGCAGTTCTTGAGTGGTCGAAAGCCACAATAAATTATCCAAAATGGCTATTTGATATGGATTAGACTGGGTTCCATCACCAA
>PKTA01000030.1 GCA_002869365.1 Marinilabiliales bacterium
CATCCACCATTATTAATACCACATAGAATTTCTTCATTTGTGTCGGTAAAATCACCATCCTTATTCCAGTCAACCCAAATACCAAGGTCAAGGTTAGCATCAGATGATCCGTTTGTAACAGTAATTGAGTTGGCAGATGATATTGCAAGATCTGTAGATAAAGCTGTCCAATCTTCGTAATATGTGTCATTTGGATCAGGTCCACCAGTATTTGTATAAGTAGAAGTTTTGTCAATACTTCCCAATTGTACCCGACTTATATAACCATATGGGTTTGTGGAATAGGCGCCACAATAAGTTTGAGAACTTGAAACAGTTATATAATTTGCTTTAGTTTCCGTATGATTACCATTGGCATTTGCAGTAGTTAAACTCACCTCATAAGTACCCGCTGCTGTGAACTTAACTATGGGCTCCGCTGACGTTGCTGAAGTGCCATTCAAATATGTAACTGTTGCCGGTGAGAACGACCATAAATAACTTGTGGGATCATTAATAGTTAGGTCGGTAAAATTAACTGTTTGATCCACCACCGGTGTAACATCATCGGCTATAAAGTCGGTAACAGGTGCTGCAGTAGAAGGGGAATACAATTCAGATTCCCAAAGTCCACGACCGAAAGTTGCAGCACGCAATCTACTTAGGTTTGGAGATGTTGTATTATAATATATCTCAAGTTCTGCAACAACAACATTAGGTAAACCTGTATTATATGCTGCCCAATCGGCTGATCCAACTTTGACATAAACACCTACATCTGTTCCGGCATAAAGTTCATTTTCTCCTGTATTCTGTTTGTTTTGTATTACACACATAATAGGAATACTTGGTAAACCAGTTGATATGCTTGTCCAGTTAGCTCCACCATCAGTGGTTTCATAAACACCAAGGCTATTATATCCTCCAAATGAAACCCAAACAGTTGAAGGATCATCACTTTTAACGGATATATATGTAATATATGCAGAGCCCACAGGTAAAGTGCCAGTAATATTTGTCCAGTTAGTGCCACCATCAGTAGTAGCATAAAGAATAGTTTGAGTGGCAGCATATATATAGTTTGAGTTTGAAGGTGCCACTGCTAATGACCTTAAGGTACTTCCTGCCCATGAACTAATTTTAGTCCATGCCGTACCCTGATTTGTTGATTTCCATACATCAGAATAACCAGCATACAATGTAGTGTTATTGTTCGGGTCAATTGAATAAGGAGTAACCCAGGCACCTATTTGTCCCGAAGGCGTAATTGTTGTTTGGTTTGCCCAACTATCAGTTGTACGATAAAGTGTCCCACGTACATATGTAGCGTATTGAGTGCTCACAGTAGTAGGATCTATTGCGCATTCCATTCCATCACCACCTGTTACATCTGACCATATGGATCCAGATTTACTTTTACTGCCATTATCCTGTAATCCTGCAATAACATTTGATGAGGAGGTTTGTGAAACGCATATACGATATAATTGACTTATATACATACCGTTGCTAATATAACTCCAGTTTGATCCGCCATCTGTAGTTTTATAAACACCGCCATCATTACCTTCAAAAAGGGTATTAGATGCATCCTGAAAGCCTAGAAAATGCTTATCGGCGTGTACAACCGGAGAACCACAACTATTATAAGTAGAACTAGATGTCCACATATTATTTGAACTCCAATTATATCCTCCATCAGTAGATTTCCAAGTGTTAACTCCACCTATATAAACATTATCAGCATCAGTTGGATCTACTGCTATACATAAATCATATGATCCTTGTGTGTCAGTGCCAGTTCCTAGACAATAATATCCCAGCAGGTTATTTCCAGAAACACTTCCGTCAAAAATTTTAGTATAGGATGAACCACTATCTGTTGATTTATAAATACCATTAAGGCCACTTGCTCCATTCGCAACAGCATAAACTACAGTAGCGTCATTTGCACTTACAGCCAATTGAACCCGTGAACTACCAGTCGTAGCAACCGATGTCCATGAGGCACCTGAATCAGTAGACCTATAAATAGTACCTCCTCTGGTAGCACCATACATAATGGTTGCATCACCTGGTTTAAATTCCATACTGATAAATTCAGCACCAGTCCATAAACTAGGCCATGATGTTCCACCGTCTGTTGTCAAATAAACTCCTGCAGATGTTGCTGCATAAATATTATTACTATTATTAGGATCTATCAATAATCTATTAACTGTTCTTTTTTGACTGGTAGTAAATATAAGCCCAGTAGTTGACCAAGTACTTCCACCATCAGTAGATTTCAAAACACCTATGGAATTGTTATCGTTGCTTTGACCACCACTCAACGACCACATACTTCCGCCATCACGGTCACCAGTTGCAATGTATAAAACATCGTTATCAGTTGTTCCTCCGGCAATTACTACTATATCACTAACACCTAAAACAGCATTAGCATCGGTGAGCACTGTCCAATTGCTTCCTCCATCTGTCGTCTTCCATAATCCTCCTGAAGGAGAACCAGCATAAAGAGTATTATTATCTCCAGTGCGGAATCCAACAACATTTATTCTTCCCAATCCGGCGTAGCCACCAGGAGAACTGCTAGGACCAAGGCTTTGCCAGTTACCACTTACATTTCTTGAGCCATTAGATTTCTGAATTTGCTGGTATATTTCAGCCCTCCCCGTTTTTGGAAAAGCACCAGTTTGAGGGTCAATACGACTCTCCCAATAATATTCCCAGCGTTTAAACTGTTTCCAGCCTGCTGCTTTTTTTCTTTCTCCATTTTCTATGTAGTAACCATTTACCACATTTTTTGGTCCCCAGTAATCATTAAATTCCTGTTGTAATTCAAAAAATGATTTTTCATTAGAAGATGAGTTAGTTTGAGAAAATGATTGGGTTGAAATTAATGAGGCCACTACTAAGCATAAAACAAGTAGTAATTTTTTCATAATATTAATTTAGTTTTGATTAATTTTTGGTTGTAATTTAACTTATTAAGATATTGCCTAAACTACAATACTAAGATATTAAATATATAATCACTTTTAACTACACAACAATTAATCAGATAATAATTGTAAAGCATAAGTAAACGCCATTAAAATATTAGCATGCTAATCTAAACTTATTACGAATATAATTAACTGTCATTGTGCTAATTAACAAATAAATAACATATGTTATTTTACAATATACTTGTTAATTATTGTGTTTCTTTTTGGTTTTGCACAATGTAAATTAGAATAAATTAGCGTTTAAAAAAAACATATTTTTAACTAAATCATGCTTATCATGAAAGCAAAAAATAACTATTAACAAGGTTCGTTTACTCAGTGTTGGCTTTTCCTGAAATAAAATCATCAGAAGCCAATTTTTTATACTCCCTCATTTTTCGTGTTGGCTCAATTATGGAATATTCTTTCCATAAATCTTCATCAAATTGGTCAACGTAAATTACATCCATATATTCCTGTTGCTTAAAATTAGCATACTGATTATGAGATATCTCGTTTTCATCCAAAACTAAAAACTCAACCAATGAACTGGATTCAATTTCAAGATTAATTCCAACTTTTATTTCATTAAGAGTTTTGTCGAACAGCCATCTTTTTCTTTTCTTTAAAAGAGCAATACTTCTGTCGAACCCAACACTGGCACCCTCAGTTTTGGAGTAATATTTTAGTTTATATGTTCCATCTTTTTTCTGAAAATAAACCGATCCTTTAAACTGATCCTCAGAATATGAAACTCCTAACAGACTTAAATCCCTGCCATTTTTCCCGGGGGCATATTTATAATCTGCTTTTATTAGTGCGTAGGTTTCCATGGAAATATACATTCTACCAATGTACATACCCCTATTATTTGGCTCAAAATCAATAATATAAACATCTTCGCCGTTTACAGCAATTCCACCTGCCAAGGTGTATTTGTATCGTGATAGTTTATATAAAAATTCCCATTGCTTTTCATCATCCAGATTGCTAAACTTAAGGTTGTTAACTATACTGTTATTAAAATACGACAACCTTCTACGACTATTATTAATAGTGGTATCCTTTTTCGAAACAGTGTCGTTATTTTCTTCATCCATATCAATCTTCTGACCAAAAATCCCACTTTTAATTTTCCAATATTCCTCTTCATCAGTATTTTTAAAAACATTTTCAAAGACCTTTTCCAGTTGTTCAAGCTCAGCAATATCTTTTTCTTTGAGAGATACAGTCCTTATAGGGTCTGTTTTATATTTTATGCTATCATCTTGTACTGCAGAACAATAGAAGTTTCCCATAAAATCCGTATATGATATGGAGTTTTTAGGCATGGCTTTTTCAATGGTTCGAATCAGGTTTTCATCCAGTTCATCAAAAGATGTTTTTCTTAAATCCAGATCGAAATTCTTAATATCTGAATTTTCACGCTTACGTATAAAAACTTTCAATTTTGAATTGGTTTTCTTATAGTTAACATCCTTATTTTCAATAACCTTTTTTACTATATCTTTTAAATTAGGGATACTTCCAAAGACAAGTGTTTCACTTAAGTTGAATAATTCTTCCTCGAGAAGAATCGTAGAAGAATCCTGAAGTTGTTTAAAGGAAATGTTTTTCGTTCTATATCCAATATATTGAAAACACACAGTATCTGATTCTTTTATCCCAGCAATATTTAATGAAAAATTGCCTGTTTCATTGCTTATAACACCATTAGTTGTATTTAAAACATAAATATTTGCATAGGGTAAAGGTTCTTTTGATTTACTATCCAGAACCGTTCCCTTTAGATGATTTACATACGTGACTTCTGCATAGTTAGTTTGGGCAAAAGTTCCAAAGAAGCAAAATAGTGTAAATAGTAGTATTAGTTTTCGTAACATATAATTAATTCAAATATTAATAATCGAAATTACAATTAATATATTAATGACGATTAATCCCTTCTATTGTTACTTTAGACCGCTTTTTTTTGAAGGATAAAGGCGAAAGGCGAAAGGCGAAAGTGGGTTCCATTAAACCAGGCTGGCTGTAACATGTAGTTCGCAACTCTATAAAATACACGCTTCATGTCCTATTTTTCAAATACAAAATTCTTGCTTGCAGCCTGTTTCTTTACAGAATTTACAATTGCCTTATCCAGCATATTTTCAGGGTCGTTAACTCTTTGTTGAGCAACATATTTATCACGCATTAAGGTCAACTCATTAATTTGATTAACAATTTCTTTTCTATTATTTGCCTTTTCTTCTATATATTTTATTCTTTCTTCCTTTGTCATATTCTTCATTTCCTTGGGTAGATCGTTTTCGTCGAGTGACTCAAGTTCAAAATTTTCATCTGAAGCAGCATCTATCAAATCCCAATGAGAGTTTTTATAAGCAGATTTACTCTTGGAACTTATTCTTTGAATAGCCACTTCCTCATTCATAGAATAAGCGTTTTTATCTTGTTCTGCTTGCCTTAAATAACTCTTTTCACCTCTTGCTCCATAAGCAACATATGTTTTGTTTAACTGCTTGTTGAGTTCAATTATTTTATCGTCGAAAGGAGTTTTAATATGCACATATTGAACGTCTTTGTCGATATTCATATAATTACCACCACCAATATAAGCTCCGTCCTTCCAGAATGTATTGGCGCCTTTTTCAAAATTACCACAGAAAATTGTATTAATTATAATTTCCCTGTTTCTGGCGTTTTTACATACTTCCCTAAAATCAACGTTCCCCTGGTCGAAGGGCTCATTACCCGCAATAAACACCATTTTCAAATCGTTCGGATTCTCATCCCAATCTAAGGCCTTTAAAGACGACTGAATTACCTGACCACAGTATTCCGATCCTCCATCTGTTTTTAATGAAAATAGTTTTTCTGAAATTAAATCAAGATCCCTGGTAAATGGGTTCACAAGCCTTATATATCCTTCCCGCATTGATAACTGGTCGTTTCCATATTCATATAAAGCGATTTCAAGTTTTGGTGTTTCCCCATTACATTTCGCTACAGAAAGTTCATTAACAACATTCCATAATTGTGATTTTGCCTGATCTATCAAACCATCCATACTATTTGATGTGTCAAGTAAAAGAGCGACCTTAATGGAATTGTTAGTTGCAGATTGAAATGAAAATAAAGGGGTAAGAATAAGTAAAACAAATAGCAGGTTTAATTTTTTCATGGTTCTAAAATTTAATCAACTAAATCCAAAAGGTATGCCAAAAAACTTAAGCCTTTTTTATTAATTCATAGTGTATTATAGATTGAACGACTTTTAATAAATAATTACCAAATTAGTTCTATTTCCATAAAAAAAACTTTTTTCGACCAAATAAAACTTCAAAATATTGATAAAAGCCCCATTTTGTAGTATATTTGGAAGTAAATTTTTAATAAATATTACTTGCAATAAGAACATTAAAAATAGTTACAAACGTTTGCAATGGATTGTTTTGAGTCCTAATTAATAATATAATAATATTAATAGCTTATTGATTAGATATTGTTAGCAAGTCAATGTCAATTTTATTAATTTAGCCTGATTCAATTTAATGCGTACTTAAATTAAAAAATATACCATGTCTAAAAAATTTATTCTTAGGCGGCTCCTATTGTCATTTTTAATGATTTTAGGTTTTGCCTCCTTTAGTGTAGCACAACAGTTAAATGTTGTTGGCACTATAGTAGATGCCAGAGACGGATCTCCTTTAATTGGAGTTACCATACTTCAAAAGGGCACTATGAACGGATCCATTACCGACATTGATGGAAAATATAGCATATCTGTACAGATGGGAGACACATTGGTTTTTTCATATGTAGGATATGAAGGTCAGGAGTTGGTAGCCTTGAGCAATACGTTAAATGTATCTTTATCAGAATCTTCAGAGATGCTTGATGAGATATTAGTTATCGGTTACGGTACACAAAAGAAAACTGATAAAACGGGTGCTGTTGCCAAAGTAGATGCTTCTGATCTAAATTCTGGTAATTTAAGTGACCCTATTCAGGGCCTTCAGGGAAAAGCAGCCGGTGTTTCTATCACTAAAAAAGGTGGCGACCCCAATGCAGGTTTCACAGTTAGGATACGAGGTGCATCCGGCTACACAGCTTCTGCTGATCCACTTTATGTAATTGATGGTATTCCAGGAGCAGATCCTACTATGATTTCATCAGAAGATATTGAGAGTTATAATATTCTGAAAGACGCTGCTTCTACCGCTATTTATGGTTCAAGAGGCGCTAACGGAGTAATTATTATTACTACTAAAAAAGGAACCCAATCGAGCGAAAAAGGTATGAGTTTAGGAAAAGTAACTTTCGACACTAAATACTCTCTGAGTAAGGTTGACAAACTTGTTGATGTATTAGATGCACAGCAAATTCGTGATTATTCTATTCAGTATAATAAACCTTTTATTGATGGTGGCGCAAACACCAACTGGCAAGATGAAATTTACAGAACAGGAAGTACTTTTGAAAAATCGCTGAGTTTTACGGGCAGTTCCGATAAAAGTTTCTATCGAGCCTCTGTAGCAAATAGCGAATGGGTTGGAGTTATGAATGGAACTTCTAAAGAGAGAACAACTGCCAAAATCAGCCTTAACCATAAGGGAATTAACGATAGGTTAAACCTGAGTGCGAATATGGCAATTGCTTTCGAAAATAATGATTATGAAAACTATGATGGTAATGATAAAGACGATATCGTATACCAGGCCCTAACAAGAAACCCTACTGATCCGGTATATGACGCTGATGGTAATTTTGATAAAACACAAAGGGTATTTAATTATGAAAATCCTCTTGCAGTTATTAATATGGTAACCAATGGAAGGGATGCGAAAAGGTATCTTGGAAGTTTAAAAGCTGACTTCCGTATTCTGGAAGGTCTAAATTTTACTAATACAATAAGTTATATAAGGAACGACCAGGAATTTACATATTTCAGACCAAAAGGAGTATTTGCTTCTGCTGACAATGGCTTTGGTAGACGTAGTTATGACAATTACCAGGATAAGTTATTTGAATCATATATTACTTATGTAAAGACGTTCAATGCAATACACAATATCAATTTGATGGGTGGTTATTCTTGGAGGGAAGCAACATATGACGGTTTGTTCTCACAAGCTCAGAATCCACAGTCACCTTATATAGGTGCCAACGACCTGAGAACTTTTTCTGAAGTAAATTATGGTGATGTTGGTTCATATAAAAGCAATGAAACCCTTATCGGATTCTTTGCCAGAGGTCAATACAACTTCAATTCCAAGTATTATCTATCAGCAAGTATTCGCAGAGATGGTTCTTCGAAATTTGGTATAAATAATAAATGGGGATGGTTCCCAACAGTATCAGCAGGATGGGACATAAACAAAGATTTTATGCAGAATGTTTCCTGGGTAGATCAACTGAAACTGAGAGCCAGTTATGGCGTTTCAGGTAACCAGGCCTTTGGAGCAGGATACAGTCAGGTAAGTTATCGTCCAACCGGATTAGCAACTAATCCGGAAACCGGAGAGCAGGTAGTAACTTTTGAACCGGCGAGAAATGAAAACCCCGATTTAAAATGGGAAAAAACTGTTGAAACAAATATAGGTATCGACTTTGCTGTAATGAACAGCAAACTAAGCGGTACTCTGGAATTATACCAAAAAAATACCACAGACATGCTCTATCCCAGGGTAACCGCAATAGAGGGGGGAAATGTTTCAGATAGAACTTTTGACAATGCCGGTGAATTATCAAACAAAGGTATTGAACTATATTTAAACGCATATGTTGTAACTACAAGCAACTTTACATATAGAACATCATTAACTGTTGCCAGAAACAAATCAAAATGGATTAAGTTGTTTGATGCTAATAATAGCGACTCGGAAGGCGGTTTTGAAAATAACGGTTGGCTAAGTGGCAGAGGAGCCGTAGGTGATGCATTTTATATTATTAGAAACCAGGAAGGTCATGAAGTTAGTGAATTTTATCTTCCTGAAATAGTTGATATTATTGATGGAGAATTTATCTTCAAATCCAAAACAGGTGGTTATACTAACCAACTGGCTAACGCTCAGCGATATTTTTCAGGTTCACCGAACCCTGAAGTAGAGTTGGGATGGTC
>PKTA01000050.1 GCA_002869365.1 Marinilabiliales bacterium
GCACCAAAAGTAGGAGCGATATGAACAACTCCGGTTCCATCTTCAGTGGTTACAAAATCTCCGGGAATAACTTCGAAAGCCTTACCCATTGGTTTCACCCATGGAAATAACTGCTCGTAAGACATTCCTGTTAATTCGTAACCAGGATGTGAGCCAATAATTTTGTAGGGAATATTTTTATCGCCTAAATTATAATCTTCAAAACTTAGGTTTTCATTTTCCGCTTTGAAATAAGCGCTAAGTCTTTCCTTTGCAAGTATTATGTTAATAGGATCACCAGTATAGGTGTTGAAAGTTTTAACTGTTAGATATTCAATTTTATCACCTACTGCTAATGCTGTATTCGAAGGTAAAGTCCATGGAGTAGTAGTCCAGGCTATCATATAAATATCGCCTTCAACATTTTCTAAAACACTGGCCGGAACAGTTTCTTTTTTCAATTTAAACTGTGCAACAGCAGTAGTGTCGGTCACATCTTTATAACAACCGGGTTGGTTAAGTTCATGAGTACTCAATCCGGTACCTGCTGCAGGTGAATAAGGTTGAATTGTATAGCCTTTATAAAGTAAATCGTTATCGAATAACTTCTTAAGTAAATTCCATACCGATTCGATATATTTATTATCGAAGGTTATGTATGGATTATCAAGATCTACCCAATATCCTACTTTCTTTGTAAGGTCATCCCAGAGATCTTTATATTTTAAAACCTCCTTACGACAGGCTTTATTATAATCTTCAACGGTAATTTTCTTTCCAATATCCTCTTTTGTTATTCCAAGGGTTTTTTCAACACTAATTTCCACTGGCAAACCATGAGTATCCCAGCCGGCTTTCCTCTCAACAAATTTTCCCTTTTGTGTTTGATAGCGACAGAATAAATCCTTAATAGTTCTGGCCATAACATGGTGAATTCCCGGAACACCATTTGCCGAGGGAGGACCTTCGTAAAAAACGAAATTGTCATTCCCTTTTCTCAACTCCATGCTTTTGTTAAAAACACCATTCTCCTCCCAGAATTTTAAGACCCCGTCTGCTATACCGGTTAAATTAAGGTGTTTGTATTCCTGATATCCTGTTGACATTAAAAAGATTGTATTAAATGATAATAAAAAAATTGGGTGCAAATTTAAGCAAAAACCCAATTAGTAACAGTATATGTTATTTTGCCTGCCTTTAAATTGTATTGTGTTGATTATTTGACATTTAGGCTCTATAAACAATACTGAGGCTTTTTGCATTTAAATAAGAAAACGAATTTTTATGTGTATGAGTAAAAGTTATGTATCTAAAAAACAAAAAAAGGGAGACTGTAATTGGCTCCCTTTATCATCTGTATACTAAAACTTATTTTACAGCAACTTCTTTTTCATCGCTATGCCAAAGACCATGCTTTGTGCAATATGCAGTTGCCAGTAATTTCATATCTCTTGAAGGAACTATATTAAAATCTACTTCCACATGTCCGGGTTTATTCCCTAAAGTTCCGGGAGTAAATGTTGCTTCTGCAAGAAGTGTTTCTCTGTTCCAGAGTTGTACATTAGCAATGTAATGATCAAAATCGTCAGGATGAGTATACTCATTTCCGAGTTTAACTTTTACAGTAAATTTTTCACCTTCTTTGGCAGTATCCTCACAATGAATAAATGGTGAATGACGATCGATATAATCCTTTTTTGCTTCTCTTTCTATCGTTGAAATATCAACGTATCTGTTAATTTTCATATGTGTTTATTTTTAAAATTAATTTTTGATAAAAGTAAAATTTATAATTATTTTTCAGCCTAATTCTTAATAAACTTTAACGAATATATTTAAGTCTGCTTAGATATTTTCAGAATGATAAACTATCATATTTGTAATTAATTCATTTTTAGTTCTATCATCTAAATCTGTAATAATTTCATAAATCTGCCTCTTTTTTTCTTCCATGGAAAGATCGCCTTTCAAAACAGTATTAATCTCTTTAATTTGAGAGCCTTTTAACTCATCAAAAACAAAATTAATTAATTTGTTTGCCTCTTCATTTTTTGTTTCATTATTTTTGCTCTTCAGGCCAAATGCTGTGATCTCATCAATGGAGGCGCGGATAATTTCTTTTGCCAGTTTTTTGGTTTTACCAAGATAGGAATCATTTCCGGAAGCATCTCTGAGCGACCATGAACTATGTTCATATTCCAGTAAATTTATCTGTATAACTTTCTCATCAGAAGCACCAAATATCCTTGAAAGTAAAAGGTAATTATATTTCTTCCATGAATCTAAATTAAAATTTTTAGAGTCGATATTTTCCAATTGCTCTTGCAATAATTTTATAATTTCTTTTTTACTTTCCATGATAACATTACTTTATAACAACTATAAAATTCTCATTTTCAGGCAATACCTGAACATTATATGATGCCGGTGGCAAATCAGTGGATATAGCAGTTTCAATATCGCTAATATCTTTAGTAAATACTAATCGTCCATCCATTGAGTAAATATTTACTTTTGATTGTGCTGAAGGGTTTTTTATATGTATTTTAAACTCACCTTTGGAAGGATTGGGACTTATAAAAATATTAGAGTTTTTATTTTCACTTACCGAATTATTATCATAATTCAACTTGCTCACAAACATATCCATACCTCCCCATCCTTCTATTGAATGATCGCCAAAACTAGCTTGCTCCTGATAATTGCCACAAATATACAATGAACCCGATTCGGGAGCACCTTTGCAAATTCCATAGGCATAATCTAAAAAGTTGCCACCTGCTCTTTTGGCCCATTCAACTTCTCCTGCATAGTTATAAGCAACTACAAACACATCTGACTTTCCAACGCTTTCCAATAATAAGTCGCCAAAATTTGCATTTGAAGAGAAGAATCCTGTAGTGAAAGAAACGCCATTATTATTCGTAAACATATCCCTCGACTGATCTATCCCGTATCCACCACCCGACTTAAGCCACATAGTTTCCCCATTTTGATTTAGCTTTACCAGATATGTATCGAAATCGAATTGACCACCGGAAGATTCTACCGCCAGATCCCCGAAAGTTAGTTTACCTGAATACGTCCCATTGGAATAAACATGAGCTTCAGCATCCAAACCTATCCCAAATCCTCTTGCATAATCGTTGGCTCCGCCGATTCCCTTTCTCGCCCATATGAAATTTCCGGCAGCGTCCATACGTGAAACAAATGAACCAACGATGGCAGTACATTCAATAAAGTTATCCCCAAAAAATGCTTTTCCATTAAACATACCAGCAATATAAATATCTCCATTACTATCGTCAGAAATAATATTATATGCCCGGTCTTCACCAATACCTCCGGCACGTTTTACCCATTGAATATTCCCTGAACTGGAATAATTTGCAATAAAAATATCACGATTACCTTCACTAGATACTGTAATTTCATTTCCAAAATTTGCGGTATATCTAAAACTTCCTGAAACCAAAACATCATTTTCTGCATTGGTAGTCAGCCTGTTACCGTAGTCATCACCTTCTCCGCCTGCTCGTTTAGCCCACAAAGCATCTCCCTCGGCATTGTATCTTGCAACAAACATGTCGGTACTACCCTGGCTTTCTATTACATTATCTCCGAAATGTAAATCTTCGGAAAACCACCCAGTAATTATGGGAAACCCATCCCAGTCGGTAGTTATTCCGGCAGTAACATCATCGGCGGCTCCCCAGGCTTTTTTAACCCACAATAGTTCACCACTACTATTATATTTGGCAATAAAAATATCTTTGCCTCCTTCGCTGCTAAGCACAATATCGCCAAAATGGGCATTGCCTGAAAACCATCCGCTTACATAAACATTGCCATCATTATCAGAACTGATACAATAAGCCTGGTCGCTGGATTCTCCACCTGAATTTTGTACCCATTCAAAAGATTGAGCATTCAATAATTGTATTGATAAAATGGTCAATACCAAAATTATTGATGTCTTATTCGTAAATATTTTCATTATAATATTTTATTGATTTATATTCTTTTCATTTCCGGTTTAAGCAGTCATGTAAAAATAACTAATTTTATCTTTGCATGCAAAGTATAATATTTAATAGGCTTTAAAAACTGAATTTATGATGGCATTAAAAATTAAGTGGTTTTTTATGATGGTAATTTTCTCCTCAATAATTATTGTTATGAGTTCGTGCTATCGACCCACAGGTTCACAAAGCATTAAGGATTTAAAGCAATTAGAGGGAAATTGGAAATCATATAAAGGCGTTGTTTTTAACGAAAACTGGATTTATGAGAGTGAAAATTTCTTTAAGGGAATAGGCTTTAGTTTGAATGAAAACGATACATCCTTCTACGAGAACTTATCAATAAAAATGTATAACGATACTATTTATTATTCGGTAATTTTAGAGTCGGATAGGGTAACAAAATTTAAACTAACAGAGGCAAAAAAACATAAATGGACATTTGTAAATCCTGATAACGAATTTCCATCAATTATCAATTATGAAATTGAAAACGATACTTTATTAAACATTTCGATTTCTAATATAAGAGGTAACAAAGAGCAGTTTTTCTGGTTAAAGAAAGTAAAATAAATTAATTTTTTAAAGTTTCGTTTCCCATCCATTCAAAAGTGTCAAACACAAAGGCTACTGCATTTTCATATTCTTCTGGTGATTTGGTTTTTTTTATCAGGTTGAATACTTTCTGCTGATTGTTAAATGAGTATGACAGAAAACTACAATACTCTTTCATAACATTTATTACATGCGGACGCCCATTCATTTTTTTTAAATAAGACAGATATAAATCGGTAACAAACTTATAAATATATGATTTCTGATTTTCCTTGTCAGGCACTTCCATATTTTTAATAATGGCAGGAAGGAAAGGGTTTCTCAGCAAGCCTCTGCCTATCATCCATTTATCAATAGTTTTAAAATTATTATCGAATTTAATGAAGTCCTCACTGGTAAAAATGTCGCCGTTATAAACGAGAGGAATATTGCATAAATCTATTATTTTTTCAAAAACATCAGCCTTTACTTCTCCTTTATATAATTGTTTTCCAATACGTGCATGAATCGTTAATTCAGAAATTTTATGTTTATTAAAAACATCTATCAAAGGAAAGATTTCGTCTTCAGAAAAGTACCCTAGGCGGCATTTTACGGAAAACTTTAGTTTTAAATCATTATCAATTTGATTTAAAATATCATCTATTTCATTTGGAAAGGGAAGCAATCCGGAACCTCTTTTTTTATTTGCAACACGTGGATAGGGGCATCCCAGATTCCAGTTTATTTCTTTAAAACCTTTATCATGACAGTAATTTGCAAACCGTAATATTTCAGATGCATCCTTCGACAGGATTTGAGGTACAACTTCAATTTTGTTCTGATATTGAAATTCTAAATCCCGGCCACGTTTAGCCAGTGTATTGGTTTTATGTACCGAAGTAAAAAAGGGTGTGAAAAGTTTATCAATACCCTGAAAATACTTGCTGTAGATTTCTCGAAAAGTGTAGGTTGTAACCCCCTGAAAAGGAGCAAGATATATATGTTTGTCAGTTTTCATATTTCAGCAAAAATAAGAAAACAAAATTAATATTCATTTTTTAATTTTATTTCAGAAATAAGATTAATAGTATGGTATGCATTGTGTTATATTGTAAATTTGCAGATATTAAAAAACATAACAATGTTTAAAAAGATATTTTTATTCGCCCTTATGGGGATTTCAATACTTTCATTTGACTCATGTGATAAAGGACCTTCGCAGGAAGAAATTGATCAGGAGTTAATTGAAGCATATATACTTGAGAATAATTTAAACACCACAAAAACTGAAAGTGGTCTGCATTATATTATTTATGATGAAGGCGATGATAATCATCCGGATTATTATTCATTTATAATAGCAAGATATAAGGGTTATCTTCTGGACGGTACCGTTTTTGATGATGGATCACAAGAATTAAATGTACAGTTAGCGCAAATGATTCCCGGTTGGATTGAAGGCTTACAACTAATAGGTGAAGGTGGTGAGATGTTGCTGATTATACCATCTAATCTGGGTTATGGAGGTATTGCCAAAGCAAAAATACCTGAGTATTCAGTACTTGTTTTTGAATTAAAACTTCTACAGGTTTACGATAAAAAATAATTATTATCTTGTGGAAAAATTTATAGAAATGTCACCACAACAAAGTTTTCTATACGAAAAAGCCAGAAATTTTTGCGATTATCAGGAAAGATGTATTTATGAGGTAAAAACAAAATTACTTCAATGGAGTGCCTCAGAAGACAGCATTGAAAAAATTATTAATAAACTTGAAAATGAGGATTATATAAATGAGGAACGCTATGCTGTAGCCTTTGCAAATGGAAAACTCAGAAATAATAAATGGGGTAAAAACAAAATTTTCTATGCGCTTTCGAAAAAACATGTTCCTGAAATATATATTCAAATGGCTCTCAATGAAATTGATGATGAGGAATATATAAACATTTTAAAATCAATTATTTCTTCAAAGAAGATAAACGAAGCTGATGATTTTAAAAGAAAAGCCAAGATGGTAAATTATTGTAAACAAAAAGGCTTTCAAACATCTGTAGTTATGGAAGTTCTAAACGGTAAACTATAAACTTATTTTTACATCCGGGTATAAAGGATAAGCATGATTAATTTCTTCTATATTTGCGAAAAATAAAAACCAATTAAACATGTACTCTTCCGAAGCACAAAAAGAACTATTTAAGAGGCTTGAAGCCTTGAGGAGGTATCTTTGACATCGACCAAAAACTAATTGAAATTGAGGAAGATGAAGAGAAAACCCAGGATCCTGATTTCTGGAACGACCCAAAAAGTGCAGAAACGCTTTTAAAACAAATTAACGAACAAAAAGATATTACCAATTCCTTTTTGCAAGCCAAAGAATTATATGATGATTTGGAAGTTTTGGTGGAGTTCCATGAAATGGGCGAAACTTCACAGGAAGAAGTAGATAAGCATTTCAATAAGTGCTTAAAGGCCGTTGAGGATTTGGAGTTTTTCCAAATGCTAAGCAGACCAGAGGATAAACTCAATGCTATTTTAAAAATAAATCCGGGAGCAGGAGGTACTGAGAGCCAGGATTGGGCAGAAATGCTCATGCGAATGTATATTCGTTATGCAGAACGTCAGAATTTTAAAGTTAAAGAACTTGATTATCAGGAAGGTGATGTGGCAGGGATAAAATCCGTTTCGCTCGAAATTGAAGGTGATTATGTTTTTGGATATTTAAAAGGAGAAAATGGTGTGCATCGTTTGGTACGCCTCTCCCCTTTCGATTCGGCCAACAGAAGGCATACATCATTTGCCTCTGTTTATGTTTACCCCGTAGTTGACGACAGCATTGAAATTGTTATTAACCCTGCTGATATATGGTGGGACACATTTCGTTCAGGTGGTCCGGGAGGTCAGAATGTAAATAAAGTTGAAACGGCAGTTCGTTTGCATCACGACCCATCTGGCTTGGTTATTGAATGTCAGGAAACCCGTTCACAAGGTCAAAACAGGGAAAAAGCCCTTAAAATGCTTAAGTCGCAACTTTATGAAATAGAAATCCGAAAGCAAGAGGATGAAAGAGCGAGAATTGAAGGTAACAAAAAGAAAATTGAATGGGGCTCTCAAATAAGGTCGTACACTATGCATCCCTACAAACTTGTAAAAGACGTGAGAACAAATCATGAATCTTCAGATGTACAAGGGGTTATGGATGGCGATCTGGATGAATTCATAAAGGCATTCCTAATGGAATTCGGCTCCGACAAATAATTAAATACTTTCCAACATATTCAGATAGTTTATATATCTAAAACTGGATATTTCACCTTCTTCATAGGCACGTTTTACGGCACAACCGGGCTCATTCAGGTGCAAGCAGTTGTTATATTTACATTCGTTTTGTAATTCTCTTATTTCAGGAAACCTATGACCTAGTTCGTATTTTTCGAAACCTACAAGTCCCAATTCTTTAATCCCCGGGCTATCTATAATTGATGTATTATCATCCAATTTAAACATTTCAGCAAAAGTTGTAGTGTGCATACCCTTAGCATGATAATCGGATATTTCACCGGTTTTTAACTCCAAATTTGCATCTAATGTATTTATTAAAGCCGATTTTCCAACCCCTGAATGCCCCGACAACAAACTAACTTTCCCACTTAAAATATTTTTAAATTCATCAAGGTTAATAGAATCCTTCACAGAGGTTTTTAAACATTTATAGCCTATATTTTCATAAACTAAAATTATTTTGTTCAAATCATCTTCATCCTCCAGTAGATCAATTTTATTGAAAACTATAATGCCGGGAATATGATATGCCTCGGCAGTTACTAAAAATCTATCGATAAAACCTGTCGAAGTTCTAGGGTTTTTTAATGACCCTATCACAACTGCCTGATCCATATTCGAGGCTATAATATGGCTTTGTTTTGAAAGTTTTATTGACTTTCTAATTATATAATTCTTTCTCGGATGAATATTTACAATAGCATGCGTATCTATCTCATAATCTACAATATCACCAACGGCAACAGGATTGGTAGTTTTAATTCCTTTTGTTCTGAATTTCCCTCTTAACCTGCATTCTGCAATAGTATTATCACTATTAAGAACATGATACCAACTGCCCGTGGATTTAATTACTACACCTGTTTCAATTTTGGTCATGCTTTTTTTATCATTTAAAAATTAATTTTTATGTGGCTAAAATTACAAACATTTGTTATATTTGAACCCAATTATTATTTATACCAATTGTATGTCTCTGCTCAACTACTTATCTTTCGCTGTTTCCCCAATATTAATTGTCCTTTCGATAATATATTTAAAGTTTAAATTCTCTATTAAAAGTTTTAAGAATGTCACAAATGCAATTATTTGGGGAATAATTGCTGTTTTGCTGCTTATAATTGCTAATTACTTAATTGATCTCGTTTGGGGCGGAAACCTAAGGAATATGCGACGAATGGCATTTTTTGTATTTGTTATAACTGCATTTAGTTCGGAGATAGCAAAATTTGCCGTATTAAGAATGAGTTTTTTCAATTTAAAATCATTTCAAAGTCCGCTCGGCGGAATAATTTATGGTGTATTTATTAGTCTTGGCTTCTCAGCAATAGCCTCCATTTTATATGCCTATGGTATTGTTGGTACCCACACCAAATTTACTGATATGACCTTATTTTTATATACTTTCCCATTAGCCAGTATTACTTTAGGTTGTGTGATGGGCTTTTTTGTAGGTATGGGAAAACTTAGGAAAAGTGGTTTTATTGATAGTTCAACTGCAATATTTGCATCTACTTTTTTTCACGGCTTGTTTTATTTCTGTTTCATAACCCACGATAAAAGATTGCTGATTTTTACGGCCATAGGATTTCTTATAATTACAATTGGTTTAGTCTATAAATCTGTTAAACTAACTGCCGAAAAAAGTTAAGATTTCCTGAACAGTTTGCCCGGCAAGGCCTTAACCATTCCTTCAAATTCCAGTTTTAATAATACTGATGCTACAATGGATGGCTTCATTGCTGTAATTATTGAAATTTTATCAATACTTATTTCTTTGTTATTACATACGCAATCATATATAAGTTGCTCATCATCTGACAGTTCCACAAATAACTTTTGTTGCGTTACACCTTCTGATTCAACTTTTTCCCAGCCCATAAAATAGGTAAGATTACTACCATTTTCGATGAGTGCAGCACGATTTGTTCTGATAAGATAATGACATCCTACAGAGTATTCATCACCCACTCTGCCAGGAACAGCGAAAACATCCCTATTATAGGAATTGCCCAATTCGGCAGTAATTATTGCTCCACCCTTTCTCCCCGATTCCACAACAACTATTGCATCACTCATACCTGCAACAATTCGATTTCTTTTGGGAAAGTTCTCCCTGTCGGGTTTTGTTTTTGAGATAAATTCGCTCAACAAGCCACCATTTTCTATCATCCTTTCTGCAATTTTTCGATTTTGAGAAGGATATAAAGTATCCAGTCCATGACCTAAAACGCCTACTGTTGAAATTCCATTTTCCAATGAAACCCTGTGGGCACAACTATCAATGCCGTAGGCAAGACCACTTAAAACAAGCACGTCATAATTTTTCAAATGCGTACATATTTCCTCACAAATTTCTTTACCATAAGATGATGCATGACGGGTTCCCACTATGGAAACCACCCTCCTGTTATTTAGAGGAACATTTCCTTTATAATAGAGCATTATCGGACTATCATGGCAATTACTTAATCGCGAAGGATAGTCTTTGTCCTTATAAAAAAGTGCCTTGATATTATTTTTTTCAATGTATTCTATTTCCTCCTCTGCTCTTTGCAGAACCTTTTGGTTCTTAATATTTTTTATTATTACCGACCCAATATTGGGTATTTTTGATAAGGCTTTTTCAGTTTCTTTGAATACTGCTTCCACTCCACCACAATGTGCAATTAAAAGTTTCCCGTTTACTACTCCAATATTTGGAATGAGGGTTATTCCTATTTTATAAATTAAGTCGCTGGGCATACTTCAAAAATATAGAATTTTTAAATTAGTTTTGCCATAAGATTTTGAAAAAGCAAAAAAAAATACTTATTTGCCCGCTTGATTGGGGTTTAGGTCATGCCACACGTATGGTTCCTGTAATTGATTTGCTATTAGAAAAAGGAGCGCACATTACTATTGCCGCCGATAATGGCCCTCTTGAGTTTCTAAAACTCCGTTTTCCAAATTGTGATTTTATAAAACTGAAAGGTTTTGAAGCAAAATATCCCAAAGGAAAAAATATGGCTTTTAAAATGGCAATGCAGTTTCCTGCGATGATTAAAGCAGCAAAAATGGCTAAAATTCAATTGGAAGAAATAATTGAGAAACATAAAATTGATGTTGTAATTTCTGATAATCGTTATGAACTTTCTACTGAGAATGCTTATTCCGTATTTATGACTCATCAATTAAATATTCAGGTGAAGGGTATTCAAAGCATTTTCAAGCCACTGATTAACAGCATTATAAATGGATATATCAGAAAGTATAATGAGTTGTGGATTCCTGATTTTGAAGGTGAAGAAAACCTGTCGGGAATTTTATCACATAGTGTAAAACCTCCAATTGATAATTATTTCTTCATCGGGCCTTTAAGCAGATTTTCAACTTTTGAGTTAAAGAAATTGCCAAAAAAATATGATATAATGGCAATACTTTCAGGGCCGGAACCCCAGAGAAGTATTTTTGAAAAACTGCTGGAAAAAGAACTTTTAAATTCAGGATTGAAATGTATAATGCTAAGTGCAAAGCCAAATTTGAATAAACAGTTAAACATTAAAAACATACTTAAGGTTTCGCACTTACCGGATAATGAATTTGCACAAACAATTATGGAATCCGAATTAATTATAAGCCGGCCCGGTTATTCAACGATTATGGATTTAGCACATTTTGGAAAAAGAGCAATATTTATCCCTACCCCGGGACAAACGGAGCAGGAATATCTTGCAGATACGCTGAAACAGAAGAAGCATTATTTTTCACAGAAGCAATCTGATTTCGATTTGACAGCCGCTTTAAGCGAAAACAAAAGTTTTAAACCAATTAAACTACGCACTAGTAACAATATTTTAAAAGAAAGAGTCGACTTTTTAGTTAATTTATAGAAATAACTACCCTCAATCAGGTATTTATTGAAATCAGGATTTCTTTTACATTTGTAAAAAATTGAATTATGCTAATAGTAGGAGAAATGAAACTGGCTGAAGTAATCCATCACGATTACAATTTGGTACCGGTAATAAACAGATTCGACATACCTCTCGGTTTTGGTGATGGAACCATAAAACAAATTTGTGCACAACGAAATGTAAATCTCGAATTTTTCCTTAGTATTCTAAACACATTTCACGATGAGCAGTATTTTCCAAAAGACTATTTGAAGAGTTTCCCTGCCTCGCTAATAATAAATTACCTGCACAAAGCTCATACTTATTATCTGGATGAAAAGATACCTCAAATAAAAAGTATGATTTCTAAACTTTTCGATCTCTCGGAAGGAAACAAAAAAACTCTCAATCTGTTAAGCAATTTTTTCAATGATTATTGTAAGGAGTTTGAATTACATGTTGCCAGAGAAGAAAAAGAGGTTTATCCTTATGTTTTAAAACTGGAAGAAGCATTAGATAATTCAGAAAATCAAACTATGCTTGATAAGGATTTATTGAATTATTCCATAAGAACCTATGAGCAGGATCACGAAGATGTAGAGGAAAAACTTTTCGATATGAAAAGTTTGATAATCAAATATTTACCGCCTGAAAATGCTAATAATAATATATTTGAAGAAGTAAGCTATGCACTTCTTAGAGAATTATTTGTTTTGGAAAAGGAATTAAAGGAACATTCAAGAATTGAAGATTTAATACTTGTTCCAAAGGTAGAGGGTATGGAAGAGCAGTTTAAATCCAATTTTTAAACATGGAAGCAGTTGTTAACATCTATATAGTTGAGAAAAACTTCTTGTTAAGGTCAGGTTTAGAAGGCTTGATTTCGGAAATTCCCGGTTTAATTCTAAAAGAAGTATTCGAAGGTATTGAGAAAAATCTTTTCGAAAAACTTACTCAAAAAAAGCCTGATGTTATTATTATCGACCCGGATTCTGTTGGAGATAATTTTATCAATCTTATAAGCAAACTCCAGGACGAGCCTGACATAAAACTTATAGGATTAAAAAGAGAAGACTGCCCGGAAAACATTTGTTCCCGATTTAAATATCAACTACCCTATGATGCCAATAAACATATACTACTTGAAAAACTAAGAGAAGCCTGTGGCAGCGATGCTTTTTTAATAAAAAACAAACAGGGTCCTCTCAGTAAAAGAGAAATAGTAGTCCTGAAAGAAGTTGTAAAAGGCCTTACAAATCAAGAAGTTGCAGATAAACTTTTTTTAAGCATCCATACTGTAATGACACACAGAAAAAACATCACAAAAAAGTTGGGAATAAAAACTGTTTCAGGTTTAATGGTTTATGCATTAATGAATAATATCATTGATATTAATGAAGTAGTATAAAAAAAATTCGATTTCAAACTCAAACCCAGATTTGTTGTTTCGTATAATTGGTTAGTTTTACCAAAAGTATTTTCATAAAAAAAAGAAACAATGAATTCATTTTCAATAGAACAGATTAACGACATTATACAAGGCGAGTTAATAGGCCACACATCCACGAAAATTACAGGACCTGAACAACTTGACAAAGCATCGGAAGATCAAATAAGTTTTATTGGAAACAGAAAATATTTGAAATTTTGGCCCGACTCCAAGGCTTGTGCGGCTATCATTCAGCAGGAATTTGACATAGAACCGGGAGAAAATCGTGCATTTATAAAAGTGAAGAATGCCGATCTTGCCCTGGCAAAATTGCTGGAAGTTTTCGACCCGGGTTTACCCGAAATGGAAGAAGATATCGATCTCTCAGCAGTTATACATCCTACATCTACCATAGGCACAGGAAGTAAAATTGGTGCACATTGTTATATTGGAAAAAATGTTGTTATTGGTGAAGGGGTGAGAATTTATCCAAATGTTACCATCATGGATGATTCCATTATTGGAGATGGATGTATTATTTGGTCGGGAACAGTGATAAGAGAGCGCAGTGAAATAGGAAAATTTTGCATTTTCCATAGTAATGTTAGCATTGGTGCCGATGGTTTTGGTTACCGTCCGCGGGAAGATGGAATGGGCTTGGCAAAAATACCACAGATAGGAAATGTTGTTATTGGAAACGGGGTTGAAATAGGAGCAAATTCATGTGTTGACAGAGGTAAGTTCAGTTCTACTATTGTTGGTGATGGTTGTAAAATTGATAATCTGGTACAAATAGCACATAATTGCATACTCGGTCGTTCATGCATAATGGCAGGCAATAGCGGACTTGCAGGTTCAGTAACCCTTGGCGATGGAGTTATTATTGGGGGAAGTGCTTCCATAAAAGATCATGTAACTATTCATTCGGGTGCTGTTGTAGCAGCAGGCTCAGGTGTAATGAATGATGTTCCCGCAGGCAAAACTGTATTGGGATATCCTGCCGGAGATTCGAGAGAAGTACTAAAACAATGGGTAGCCCTAAGAAAACTAGCTAAATAATAAAATATGGAAGATTTTGTATTTGAACTGGAATTTAAAGTAAGAGACTACGAATGTGATATTCAGGGGGTTGTAAACAATTCTGTTTATCAAAATTATCTGGAGCACACTCGCCATGAATATTTAAAATCGCTTAATATTGATTTTGCAGAGTTGGCAGAAAGAGGAATTTTTCTCATGGTAAAAAGAGTTGAAATAGACTATCAGCGACCATTGAAAAGCGGAGATAGTTTTATTTCAGTTTTACGTATGGAAAGAATCTCACAATTACGTTTCGGTTTTGTACAGCATATTTATCGCTTGCCCGATAAGAAACTCATGGTAAAAGGCCTGGTAATTGGAACTTCGGTAAACAAAAGAGGACGACCCGAACTCCCAGAGGAACTAATTAAAGTTTGGGGATTCGAATAGAATCAAAAACACTTAAAGGTTTTAATTAATCCGATTTTTTCTTTTGGAAAAATTTCTTTTTTGAAGATTTATAAGGCTTTTTTGTGTTATTAGTATTTCGCCTGAAATTATTACTCTTTTCACCTCTTGGCCTTTGATTTTGCTGAGTTTTAGTTGGCTGTTCAACAACACCATCATCTGGGAAAGGATGATCTTCTATCAAAGTAATTTTTTGTCCTATTAACTTTTCGATATCTTTTAAAAATGCCCTTTCTTCACCATCGCAAAAAGAAATTGCGATACCGCTTTTTCCTGCCCTTGCAGTTCTTCCTATTCTGTGAACATAAGTTTCTGACACATTAGGTAAATCATAATTTACAACATGCGACATAGCTTCCACATCTATACCTCTGGCGGCGATATCGGTGGCTACTAATACTTTGGTAATTCCCTCTTTAAAATTGTTAAGGGCTTTTTGCCTTGCCTGCTGCGATTTATTTCCATGAATTGCTTCTGCTTTAACATTCTCTTTATCAAGAAGTTTTACAATTTTGTTTGAACCGTGTTTGGTACGTGAAAAAACAAGTACTGAGTCAATATCCATCTGCTCAAGCAGATGCTTTAATAGTTTAATTTTATTTTTTTTGCTTACATAATAAACTGCCTGATCAACTTTTTCTGCTGTTGTTTGTCCCGGATTAATAGTTACTTTTTGTGGATTACCCAGTATTGCTCCTGATAGTTTTAAAATTGCAGGAGGCATGGTAGCCGAAAAGAAAAGAGAATGACGTTTTTGTGGCAGCTTCTCTATTATCTTTTTTATATCATGAATAAAACCCATGTCGAGCATATGATCAGCCTCGTCGAGGACAAAATACTCTATGTCTTTTAAGGAAATAAAACCTTGTTGCATCAGGTCGAGTAAACGACCGGGAGTGGCAACTAATATATCCACACCACCTTTAAGGGTGTTTGTCTGGGGATTTTGATTAACGCCCCCAAAAACCACAAGGTTTTTTAAAGCAGTGTATTTTCCATAAGTTGAGAAACTTTCGCCTATTTGAATGGCAAGTTCTCTTGTAGGAGTTATAATTAAAGCCTTAATTTTTCTACGGCCTTTATTTTCGTTCTTATTATTAAAAAGATGCTGAAGAATAGGTATTGCAAAGGCTGCTGTTTTGCCTGTTCCTGTTTGAGCACAGCCCAAAAGGTCTTTCTTTTGTAATAAAATTGGTATCGATTGTTCCTGTATTGGTGTTGGTTGAGTATAGCCTTCTTCCTTTACTGCGCGTAAAATCGGCTCTATAATTTCTAATTCTTTGAATGTCATAAATTTATTTAAATGAGGGCGGCAAAGGTAGTCTTTTGTTTGTTATAAAATTCTTAATTGTTTAGGAGAGCAATATGGATAAACTATTTCAGACTTTTGCCATAAATCAGATGAGTAGATCGATGAGTTTCAAAATCGATGGCATTTGGCAATTTCCCCCATATTTCGAATCCGAACTTTTCCAGCAATCTGGCGCTGGCCGGGTTAGCATCAAGAATGTAAGCTATTAAAGTGTCTTTTTTCAAGCGGGAACAATCCTTCATAATATAGTTTAGAATTAGGCTGCCAATTCCTTTTTTATGATGCTTAAAGTCGACAAAAAAACTCACCTCCGCTATTTTTCTCATTGCCGGTCGTGCATTTCTATATGGAGTTAAAGTTGCATAAGCCACAATATTTTTATCAATTTCAGCAACATATACAGGAAAAGTTTTCTCATCATAATGCTTAAACCAATCGAGCCTTTCTTCAGGAAGAAATATTTCAGTATCTCCGGTAGATATTTTCGACCTTATTGCCTGATTATAAATATCTGTTATCTGAATTAAATCTGATTTTTCAGCAAAACGGATATTTATTTTTTTCTTCATAAAAAAACAGGAGTTTCAGTAAAAATACTAAAACTCCTGAAAATTTATTAAAATTATTGATTGAATTGCATAAATACCAAAAATGCAAAAAATCTATAAAAAATGTAAATTATAAGGCTCCATCATCGTAGGCTCTTTCGCCATGCAGTGCTTCGTCAAGACCAAGATCTTCGTCACTATCTGACACTTTAACCTTAGTAATAAAGTTTATAACAATAAGCATCACATAAGTAAAAATAAATGCATATGCTGATGCTCCGGCAACGGCAACAACTTCTTTAAAGAAGAAAGATGAGTTACCTTCTAGCAAACCGGACTGTCCGTTAATTGAAGCGGAAGCAAAAACACCTAATAAAACGGTACCAAGCAATCCACCCATACCGTGAACACCCCATACATCAAGGGCGTCATCCCATTGCCAACGGTTTTTATAATGTACTGCGATATAGCAAACAGCACCTGCAGCTATTCCAATTATCATTGCAGCCCAGATAGGCACAAAACCAGCAGCTGGTGTTATTGTTGCCAATCCTGCAACTGCTCCGGTAAGTAGTCCAACAAACTTTGGTTTGCCTTCTCTAATCCATTCAATAATTAACCAGGTAATTGCAGCAAAAGAAGCAGCAACATCTGTATTCAAAAATGCTGTAGTTGTAATTGCATCAACTTTTAACTCACTTCCTGCATTAAAACCATACCAACCAAACCAAAGCAAACCTGTTCCAATTGCAACCAAAGGAATACTATTAGGAGGAGAAAGTCTGTCTTTTCTTCTTCCAACGTAAAATACTGAAGCCAATGCAGCAAAACCTGCTGTAGCATGAACAACTATACCTCCGGCAAAGTCAAGAACTCCCCACTCGGCGAGTAATCCACCACCCCATACCATATGTACGAATGGATAGTAAACAAATATCTGCCAGAAAATTAAAAATATTAAATACGCTTTAAAAGTTACCCTGTTAACAAATGCACCTGTAATAAGAGCAGGAGTAATAATTGCAAACATCATTTGATATGCAATAAAAATATATTCAGGATACTGTCCATCAGCACCACTATATGGGGTGTCGAAAGGAATATTGTTTAAGAATGCATAATCGAAATTACCGAAAATGCCACCTTCGCCTCCACTGAAGCATAGTGAATATCCAAAGGCTACCCACATAATTGTGGTAATTCCTAATGACACAAAAGTTTGCATCATAATACCAAGGATATTTCTTTTTCCGGCTAATCCACCATAGAAAAATGCCAGACCCGGGGTCATAAGCATCACCAAACTGGTGCATAAAATCATAAATGTTGTTGTACCTGTATCGAACATGATTTTTTATATTAAATTATTAATTTGGTTTTTATAATGAAATTCCCGCTACCAGATAAATTTTCTCTGCTTGTGGGTTTGTAATAAGAGAAACTGATACTGGCAGACTAAATTTATCGGTAATCTTTATGTCTTTACTTCCTGTGATACCAAGATTTACAACTCCAAATCCGTTACCATAATACCCTGTTTCGCCTTTGTCGGTATCAGGATTAGTTAAGTTAAAGCCAATAAAGGCTGATAGGTTTTTGTATGTATACCCCAATTCGGCATAGGTTGAAAACTGAATATTTCCCTCTGTACCATCAGCTTTAATACGCTTTGCATCTGCTCCATAAAAATTGGTGGCTAAAAGTAATGTGAAAGGAATTTTTTCTGTTCCATCGAAAGAAATTGACCCTTCCAGAACATGACCTGTAGTATCTCCATAAAAGAAATAATTATTAGCCGGTGTTACTTCATTTGGAAAGAAGTAATCGGTAACTGTTATCGAAAACATGTCCTTAATGGAATACGACAAATAAAGATCTACTTCCTGAACACCGGGATTATTAGTGGTAAAAGCACCCCACGCTCCGAGAGTAAAACCCTTTAAAGAATAACTTACTCCTGGTTGAATACTTGGAGAAGCACCAAAATCGGTACCACGCCACACATACCTGCTCATCAAATCTACACTTAAACTTAAAGGCTTTTCAGCATTATCCTCTGCTGTTTGTGCCATAAGGCTGCCTCCTAAAAGGCAACTCAAAAAAACTGTTACAAATAATAATCTTCTCATATACGTTGGTTTTAAAAGATTACAAATTTGAGGAATAGGGTTGTTTTTGTCAATTGGGGCAGTACGTAATTGTATCTAAGTGCTTCCCTTAGATAAAACAAAATTTGCGGAGTTTTAATCTATATTTCTATAATATTATTTTTGATGGCAAATTTTACCAACTCCACCACATTATGAAGTTCCAGTTTCTTCATAATGTTGGTCTTATGGGTTTCTACTGTTCTGATACTTATATTTAATCTTTCAACAATATCGTTATTATTATAACCTTCAGCAACATATCTTAATATTTCTTTTTCTCTAAGTGTAAGATTATCAAGTTTTTCACTTGAACTTTTTGCATTCAGTTTGGCATTGTTTATATAACTTTTGAGAATAGTGTCGGAAATGGATTTACTAAAATATTCGTTTCCTTTATAAACTTCATTTATTGCTAAAATTAGTTCATAACGGGTTATATTTTTAGGAAGGTATCCTTTTATACCTGCTTTCAAAGCATTAAATACAAAATCTTCCGATGTATACATCGAAAGCATTAAAATTTTTATTGAAGGAAACTCACGGGCAAGTATTTTAGCAATCTCTATGCCCGACATAGTTGGTAAAGAAATATCTAGAAGAATAATATCGGGCAAATCGGTTTTTAAAATTTCAAAAAGTTCGTAGGCATTCTCAGCTTCATTTACAATTTCAATGTCGATACTATTTGCTAAAAGCGACTTTATCCCATCTCGTACAATCTGATGATCTTCAACTAATATTATTTTAATTTGCGACATTTTCCTTGTTTTTTATTGGTATTGAGATATGTAATTCCGTCCCCTTTAATTTGGCAGTTTTTATACTCAACCTTCCTTTTAAAATTGTTACCCTATTATTAATATTGTTTAAGCCATTAGTATGCCTTTGTTTCTCAACTTTTTTTAAATCGAACCCCACTCCATCATCAATTACCTCTACAATTATATTAGTTTCAGATTTTATTAGATTAATATTCAATTTATTTGCTTTCGAATGTTTTAGAACATTTGTAATTGCTTCTTGTATTATTCTAAATATATATATCTGCTCCTTTTCGGGAAGTAATATATTTTCCACTTCATTTGTTAGTTCCACTATTATAGAAGTAGTTTCTGAAACATCATTTATCATATTTCTCAAAGCAGTTCTGAGGCCGAATTCCGATAAGGCAACAGGAGCCAAATTATGCGATATTCTCCTCGTTTCTTCTATGGTTTTATCAAATAATAATCCCATTTCTATTCCATTGGAATCCAACATCTTTTTATTATCATATGTGTTGAGGCAACTTTCATATTTCATCTTTAACCCAATTAATAATTGCCCCAAGCTATCGTGAAGTTCTCTGGAAAGTCGGTGTCTCTCATTCTCCTGCCCATCTATGATAGCTCCAAGAGTTCTTCTTTTCTCTGCCTGTAATTCCAATGAACTTTCTTTAAGTTGTTTCGACATCTTATTAAATGTATCAGTAAGATCTCCTATTTCATCATTTGAGGAGTTCTTAATTTCCACATTATAATTACCTTCAATAATCTCATTTGCAGCACTATTTAATTTTTGGATGGGATAAGTAATTCTACGCGAAAACAAAAATGTTACCAGCAAAACAATTAGAAAAATAAATATTGAGAAAAAGAGAATCTGATTTCGGGCATTTACAATTGGGATTGTAGCCTCATTATAATCTATTTCAATAATAATTACCCAATTGAGTTGAGGGATATTAACTTTTGCATAGGAACTTAATACCTTAACACCCCGATAATCATTAAGTACGGTTGTTCCCGACTCCCCTTTCATTGCATTTTTAACTGATTCGGTTTCTACTTTAGTACTAAAAATTGAGTTGGGAGAAAAACGAGATGTGCTGCGCATTAGGAAGTCGTTTCCAACAAGATAAGACTCACCTGATATACCAAAACCATTAATGTCGGATTTTTCCAGCATAATTAAATCAATGGCATCATATGAAATTTCGAAAACTATAAAACCAGTTTTTTCTCCTTTTTCATTAATAAGAGGGGAGCTTAAATAAATAAAATTATCAGAATCTTCATTTATATTTTCCGTTTGAAAAAAGAATACATCATCATTTAAAATACTGCCGGAAGTAAGTTTTTCATAGGATGGGAGTACATTATGTTTGTTTAAATCCGCTGACTTCAACTCATAAACTAAGTTGTTATTTCCTACAATATAAATATTATTAAATGGCTTTTTTTTAAGTTGGTCTACAAATAAGCTCGAAATAATAAGTTTTTGTTTTTTTTGTAAAGGGTTTTCTAATACTTTGATAGAATTCAATTCGCTAGAGATGCTTAAAACATCTTTCGACTGTTTTACAAGTTTTATCTCATCAACAGCATTTTCAAAAAACCTTTCCAAGAGGTTTGCTTTAACCACCCTAATGGATGTTAATTGTTGAAATGTTCTATCGAGTATTGCGCTCTTGGCTCGGTAGAAAGTGAAATATGAGACCAGCAAAATAATAACAATACTTATTGTAAATGAAGCAATTACTAACTTTTCCGTAAGAGTTGTTTTCCTCATTAAACAGTACGTTTAAAAATATCATCTATAATGCTTAAAAATATTCAAAATACTCATATAAGCCAAAGTATTTAATATGTATTGTATTTTATTACTTGATCCGGCTTTTTTCTTGTTTTCTTACGATGTAAATAATCATCGGGCGTATAGCCCATAGCAATAAGCAACGGAATGTTTTTCTTTTCGGGTACTTTTAATAATTCCTTAACTTTTTTCTCGTCGAACCATCCTAACATACAAGTTCCCAAGCCTTCTTCTGCTGCTTGCAGGCATATATGTTCAGCAGCAATACCTATATCGATGAGGGCATAATCCTTATCTTTTATCCTGCCACCAATTTCCGTTAAGAGTTTTTTCTTCTCTTGAACAATTGCAATGATAATATTTGCCTGAGGCACGAATTTATTAAATGATTTTAGGGGTCCGAAAGTATTTTGTGCTACTTCATTTTTAAGGTTTTCATCCTTAACAACTACGAATGTCCATGGTTGAGAATTACTTGCTGAAGGGGCCAAACGACCGACTTCTAAGCACTTTAATAGTTTTTCATCCTCAATTTTTCGGTCAGTAAATTTTCTGTCACTCTGACGTAATTCCACAAGTTTTATAAAATCCATTATTATTAGTTCTTATGATAGATTAAATTTCTGATACTCTCTCAAGCATCATTTCGATTAATTTTTTCATTGAGGATTTATAATCTGGGCTAAACTCTCCGTTTATGCGGTTAGCAATTATATTACAAACAGTAAGTGCTTCATGTCCAAGCATAGCCGAAAGTGCATATAATGCAGAACATTCCATTTCAAAGTTTGTTACTTTATTATTACCATATTTAAAGTTCTGTGCTCTGTCAATAATTGTATTGTCAGCAGTTTTTAATCGTAGTTCCCTTCCCTGCGGCGCATAAAACCCGGGAGCTGTAAGGGTGATTCCTTTTTGCAAGTCATGGCCAAGTTTCTCAAAAAGTAAATTTGATGACTTTACAGCATAGGGTTTAGGCAAATCTTTATCCCAGTCCATCTGATTAATAAAACTAGAAGTCATCTCTCTTTCCATAATAAATGGCCCATCCTCATAAAAATATGCTAATCCATCAAGACCAAGGGCATATTCAGAAACCAAAAATGAATCCACAACCGGAATATCTTCCTGCAAAGCACCGGAGGTTCCAATGCGAATTAAATTTAAAGATGTAATATTTTCTTTACACTCTTTGGTTTTAAAATCAATATTAAAAAGTGCATCAATTTCATTCACCAATATCTCAATATTGTCGGTTCCCATACCTGTTGACAAAACTGAAAGGCGTTTTCCTTTAAAATATCCTGTAAATGTATTTATTTCACGATTAGATGTTTGAAACTCTATCTCATCAAAATAACTTGCTATCATGCCTGCTCTGGCAGGATCACCAACTAAAAATATTGTTTCGGCAATTTGACCGGGTTTTAAGTTTAGGTGATATACAGCACCTTTATCATTTAGAACTAACTGTGTTACTTTTTTCATGCTAATTTATTTATGTTTGCAAAAATAGCAGAAATTGCATTAATGCCTTGAATTTAAAGGGATATTAAGGATTCTTAATAATCAGATATGAAAGTTTTATCAGATATTTGCAAAAAAATAAAATTACTTTAATGAAGGCTGAAATAATTAGCATAGGCGATGAACTTTTAATTGGACAGGTTGTAAATACTAATGCATCATGGATGGCTGTAGAACTAAATTTGGCCGGAATTAATGTTGTTCAGATTAGTTCCATTTCCGACGATGCAAATCACATAAAAAGTGCTATTAAAGAGGCCGGATCCAGAGCCGATATAGTATTGATTACGGGTGGTTTAGGGCCTACAAAAGACGATATCACCAAAAAGGTTTTAATGGAGCATTTCAATTCCAAAACTATATTCCACGAGCCAACTTACAATAATATATTAGAACTGTTTGGTAAACGAAATTATCCTCTGAGTGAAGTAAACCGATTGCAGGCAGAACTACCTGACAATTGTATTATACTCCCAAACAGAGTTGGCACAGCAGCAGGAATGTGGTTTGAAAAAGATGATAAAGTTATTGTTTCAATGCCGGGTGTTCCTTTTGAGATGAAAACGCTCATCACCGAGCAGGTTATTCCCAGATTAAAAATTAAATATAAAACACCTTTTATTTTTCATAAAACAATTATGACTACCGGAATTGGTGAATCGATGCTGGCAGAAAAAATTGAAAAATGGGAAACCAATTTACCTGCAAACATAAAACTGGCTTATTTGCCACAACCCGGAATTGTTAGACTAAGGCTTTCTGCGAGCGGGAATGATGAAGATGCAATAAAGATGGAAATAGAGAGGCAATGTGAATTGATAAAACAATATGTCCCAAAGGCTATTTTTGGATTTAATGATATTAGTCTTGAAGAGGCATTAGCAGATATATTGAAAGATAAAAACCTAACAGTTTCCACCGCAGAAAGTTGTACTGGAGGATATATTGCCCATTTATTAACCAGCATTGCAGGTAGTTCTATATATTTTAAAGGTTCCATAGTTTCGTATTCCAATGAGGTTAAAATTGAGCAGTTATCTGTTGACAGTAACGACATAGAATTATTTGGGGCGGTGAGTAAAGAGGTTGTGGAACAAATGGCTGTTGGTGCAAGAGAAAAACTCCATACGGATTATGCAGTAGCCACATCAGGAATAGCTGGCCCAGATGGTGGTACAGAAGAAAAACCAGTAGGCACTGTATGGATTGCTATCGCATCTGAAGAGGGAGTAAAATCGAAATTATTTCATTTTGGAGAACACAGAGGAAGAAATATCAGACGATCTGCCTTAATGGCGATGAATATGTTAAGGCTTGAACTATTAGAAATATAAACCTCAGGGTAACCAACATAAAAAAAAGCAGTCTCGCCTAAGGCAAGACTGCTTTTTATTTAATATATTTTTATTTACTAGAATGGAGTTAATGTCAAACCTACCGAGAACGGCCTTAATTCAGGTCCTAAATTTCTGGTAAATGCATCTGATATTTGGTAATAACTATACAAACTAATAAATTTATATCCTATTCTAAAAGTTGGTCCATAGGAGAAATTCTCAAGGTTTCTAATTTTCTTGGATTTAACTTTACGTCCAATTCTTGCATCATAGTCGTCACCATAATACTTTTCTTTCGAATCGATTAACCAACCTGCTTTAAAACCAACTGTAACCTTAATCCCATTTTTAAATCTTAACTTAAATTCTACGGGTAAGTCGAGATAAACAAGGTTCATTTTACTTCGGCGATAAATTACTGAGTCAGGAATTGGGGAAAAGTTAATAGTATCAGCTTTAACATCATCAATACGCGAATTGCTGTACATATTATGATTTCTTATTCCAAGACCTATTGAAAATGAAGTCATTCCTTCTCCAAGTGGAAAATTAAGCATCCCAAAAACTGATGCTCCCTGATTAATTGTTCTGGTATCAACATTTGCAGGAACACCCGACCATATATCTGAATAGAAGTCTGCACCAATAGTAAACTTCTTCTTTACTGATTCGCTAAGACCTTGAGAGAAACTACTTTGCCCTATAAAAATGGCCACTAATAGTATTAAAACTGACTTCTTCATATTTTTAATTTTTTGCAAATATAATATTGCTATCTATTCTTTTATTAATCTGTTAAATAAGTTTTTCATTTTCGATGAATTCCACCTTGCAGCACCTTTTTTAATTATGAGCACCTTTCCTGTGTTATCCAGTACAAAAGTAGCAGGTATCGATTGAGTTGAGAAATCTGATGGAAGTGTAGGTGAATAATATATTTTCAAATCCTGATAGTTGTGCTTTTTAATAAAAGCCTCAACTGTAGGCTTGTCTTCATTTGTAACCATTATAAAGTTTACATCCTCACCATATTCCTTTTGTAACTCTTCAATACCAGGCAATTCAGCAACACAAGGAGGGCACCAGGTAGCCCAAATATTAAGAAATACCGGTTTTTTGTTGAGTTCTTCAAAACTAATCATATTCCCCTGCATATCTGTAAGTTGCCAATTTGCAACATTATCGCTAACAGGAAATTGCTCGTCGGTTTCGAGAGTTGAAGGCGGCAGGGAAGTTAATTTAATAAAAAAGGAAGCAACCTCAGTTCTTGTTGCAGGGATTATCAGCAATACTATTAGAGTTATTAAAATGAAATCCGTTATTTTGCTAAAAAGAGATTTCTTCTTGAAATAATTTTTAAAATAGTTCTTTATATTGAAAGCCATATATTTTTAAAGGTTTGACCTTCTGTCGAGAAGTTCGTCTATTTGTTCTTCTGTTAAACCGGGAGTCTTTAATAATTCATCAATTTTTTCTCTTTCCGATTTACCTTCTATTTTTTGTATCTCATCATCCAGAATCAATTCATCTTCTTCATCAATTGTTTCCAGAAATTCATCCTCTCCAAGTTCTTCTTTTAGTTGTTGAATGAGGCCTTTAACCATTTCTTTTACCGGTTCGCCAAACTGACCCTGCAACTGCTGGCTTATTTGGTCTTTCATATTCTCGTAATTAGAAAAGAAGAATTCAAATTGCCTCAACATGCCCTGATTCAATCCCGGCACATCTTCAATGGGTCGGTCCTTTACCAGTTTATTAAACAATCTGAACAACTCATCTAAATCTTTTTTAAAATTCTCGTCTTCCATACATCTGCAAAATTAATATAAAAATTCTGTCAAAATCAATACCAATGTTAACAGACAGTAATTCTGTCAGTTTATTATATGATTTTAGGAAAGATTAACAAAATGCAAAAAAAATGCGACTGTTTTAACCACAATCGCATTTAATGAAATTTATTTTTTCTTATTCAATTACGGCACTTTCGTTAACCTGTAATACCGATTTGTCGGAAACATTAGTAATAAATGCCACTATATTGCAGTTTTCTGCTACCCAATCAGTTCCATCGAATGATAGTTCCAATGTTTTACTAATTTTCTGATTTGCAGCTACACTACCATTTAGCAGTTCATTGCCCCACTGTTGAGTCAATACTTTTCTTAAAACATGCATATGTTCATATTCAAGTATTTCAGGTACCGAACCTATCGAACTATTATTATTTTTTTGAGGTTTAATTATGTTATTTTCAGTAAGACAAACAACTATATTATAATTACCTTCAACTGCATCAACAAAATTGGCATCTATTGTTGTTGATAATTTATTAGTTGAAGTATTAAAATCATTTTTAATACTGATATTCACAGGAGAATTCTGAGCAAGTAATTTAGTTGCCTGGGCAGCCCATTGTCCTGGAGACAATATATAGTTACCATCATTATTTACTCTGTTAACCAAGCCATTTGGGTTTGATATAATTCCAAAGTAATTATTCCAAACATCTCCTGTCGGTGTTCTAAAGTCGTAGTCAAATTCTGTTCCTTCCAGAGGTTCGGCAAAATAACCTGCATGAACAGCAATAATTATTACTCTCTCTTCACAGTTTGACTTTATATCGTGAGCAGTAACCGCTGCGCCGGGACAGTTAACACAAGTGTGACCTGTATAATCTTCAATCAACACATTTTGATTTCCACTCTCACAATCGAAGCCGGTTTGATAAGGTGCTTCTACTTTATCGCAGGCAGAAAATACAAATGCTATAACTAAAGTGAGGGATAATATTTTAAAAATTTTCATCTTCAAATGCTTTAAAAATTTGTAGAAATTGATACTGATAATCCACTGGAAGCAGGCACCTGACGGCAAACACCTCCTATACAAACTATACCTTCTCTCTGACGTCCGTAATTAAACTGAAAACGAGTTGTATTATGTGTATAACCAAAGGCGGCAGAAAAATAGTGAATCTGATCTGCTTTAACAGCATTTCCATAATTATATTGGTCGGTTACTGAGAAAAACCAATGTGGTGAAATAGTATATTCTAATAGTATTGCTGCCCAATCGCCCATATCCTCTTTGGTCCATAAACCTTGAAGTTCAATTCTCAAAGATTTCCTGTTAGTGAATTTATAATTTACATCCGCCACTGCTATATGTGAGTTTACTGCCGGTTCGCCGGGATGTCCTTCTATAGTAGCAATATCGTAGGTTTGATACATATATTGGAAAATACCCTTTACTTTTTTACTGAATTTTTTATTGATGCTAATATTTAAATCGCGCCAAAAAATTCTGTCGCCAAATTTCAAAAAATCAGAAGTATATCCCAAAGTTCCTTTTTGGTTAATTGCAGTAGTATCATTTACTTTATTACGTACTATATCGTTTATTTGCGAATAATTAATTGCTATTCCCATTCCATATTTTCCACCTAACTTACTCTTTTTAGGTACTTTATAGTTTACTTGAAATTGAAATCCAATTTCGCCATTAGGCTGAGTGGCATAAGGGTACATTGAAGTTAGAGCATATGTATGGCTTTCTGAGATTGGGGGTAAATAACTAATGTCGAGGGCATTTGCCGTTACATCACGATCAGATCTGAAACTAAAATTGTCGATACGCTTAAACTGAGCGAATAATCCTAAACCTTTGGTTGAATAACTCAAAGATGCTAAAAAAGCCTGTCCTTCTTTATATATATAATTGTTTATGGCCGAAGGATCATTAATTTTATAGGCATATTCTGTGGAGATGTTAAATTTGCCATACCCTATGTTTGCTCTACCAGCAAAAGATGCAACGTTTTCAGGAAGTTTATAAATGGGATTTTCATCAATCTGATATTTACTAACCATGCTACCACCCAGAACAAATCTGAACTTAGAATTTGTCATTCCTGTAAACAAAGTATTGAAGTCCATTTCAGCATCAACACCTCTTACAATACCTCTGTCGTTTTTCTCAAATTTATCCCAAAAATATCTCTGTGTTCCATAAACACCTTTGAATAATAAACCTCTAACGGGCTCATATGTAACTCTAACACCATTCAAAGCATTATCGTAACCAAGTGCCCATTCTTCGTAAGTTCTCAAAACCAATCCGTTTCCAAACTGCTCATAAAAACTTCCAACTGTAACACTAAAATTGTCATCATTATATGATGCCCATAGATTTGGAAAACCATTTCCTTCAAGGGCAGGATCAAAACCAGCAATAGGTGTTAAGTAAGCCTCATAACGCATACCTGCAGAAAATTTTCCCAGATTATAAGTTATTTTGCCAAAACCATTTAACCCCATTTTTCTACCACCAAGTATTGAATCGGTAATTCCCAGTGCATTGTCGGCTTGATAGTACTGACCATCAACCTGAAAACTACCATGAACTTCCGAGCGATTTAACATGTCGGATATTTGTGCGTTAACCGTATTAACTCCTATGATTGTCAATATCAGTAATAGTACTATTTTTAACTTATTCATAGTATATTTAATTTGCCTGAATTTTTCCTGTTATTTATCACTTATGCTTTCTCCGTTGGCCACTTTTTTTACCAACTCATATAATTCATATTCTCCTCCTTCATAATAAGAAGTATGCTGATATACAATTTTACCATCACCATCCAGTAAAAAAGTATGTGGTATCATATTCACATTCATTGCACGTTTGAAATCACCATTAGGATAAAGTAAAACATCAAACTCCCAATCTTTTCCACTTACAAAAGGAAGAACTTTAGCAGTAGATCTGGAATCGTCTATTGAAACAGCATAAACTTTAACGCCTGTTTCGTCAACCCAATCCTCATAGTTTTCATTAAAAGCATCAAGTTCCTTTTTACAAGGCTTACACCAAAGTGCCCAAAAACTGATAATAACAGGTTTGCCATCATTAGTAATATCTTGAGTATTAAATGTTTGGCCGTCGAGCGTTTTAATGTTTACTGATGGAAGATTAGTATTCTTTTCAGCATTTTGCGAAATTGCCATCAACGACAAAAGGCTAAGTAAACTCACTAATATTAAATTCTTCATTTTATAATTATTTATTATTTATTACTGTGAACTGATGCTATTGACAACACTATATTTTTTTAAGTTGCACAAAATTGATTATTGAAAACTATTCTTTATTGCTTTTAACAAATCAGGGAATATAAATTTCCAATAATGAACTTTTTACTATTGGTTCGATGGCAATATTATTAATTGTTGCCGGCACCAAAAGAGTTTCCCCTTTTACCAATTGGACTTCACCACCTTCCCACTTAATATTAACTTCTCCTTCCGTGGCTATGTAGATAACGAAACTGTCGAGAGCAGCATAATTCTTTAATACCGGCTCATCCAGATTTATAATCCTTGTTGTAAAATACTGACTTTCAACTAAATTATTGGTTTCATTTAGTTTATTTTCATATTCGGTTTTATAACTTTCATGGAATTCAAAATCAATGGCATCCAGTGCTTCCTCAGTATGAAGTTCTCTAAACATTCCTGCAGCATCAATTCTGTCCCAATCGTAAATACGGTATGTGGTATCTGAGGTTTGCTGAATTTCGGCAAGCAAACAACCCGGACCCAGAGCATGAACTCTTCCGGCAGGGATATAAAAAACATCTCCTTTTTCCACTTTTTCGAAATTTAAAATTTCTTTAAGTGTTTTATTTTCCAGATGTTGCAAATACTCATCCTTATCAGTCTTTTTATTGAACCCTGCAATTAATTCCGCATCATCGGTAGCATCAAGCATATACCACATCTCGGTTTTACCGAAACCAATATTTCGCTTTCTTGCTAAAAAGTCATCCGGATGAACCTGTATTGATAGCCAGTCGTTGGAATCGATAAACTTTATGAGAAGGGGAAATTCATTTCCAAACTGGTCGAAAACTTTGTCGCCCACAAGTTCGCCCATATAAACCTCTACTATTTCATTAAGTTCATTTCCAGCTAAAAAACCGTTTTCAACTATGGTAGGATTACCTTCAACTCCCGACATCATCCAGGCTTCACCGCAATTTGGTAAATCACCAAAATCCATTTTTAAAGATGATTTTATTTTTTGTCCTCCCCAAATTTTGTCTTTAAATATTGGCTTGAATTTTAAAGGATATAGACTATTCATTAAAATGTGTTTTTGTGTAGCAAAACTATAAAAATTAATGCTTAATTATTTATTCAAATCTATCCACGCATATCAACTCAATTATTAAATAATTGTATCCATTTTTTAATCAAAGGAAAAATTAAATATCACCCAAATACATAATAAAATGATTTGCCTATTTTAATACACCTCAGCCCTAATACCGGCAGCTTCAACTTTTTCAGCAATTTTTTGAAGCTCTTGCTTTGAAATTTTTTCAATATTTTCTGCGGGAGTTCCTCTTTCAATGGGATAAAGCATTACATATTCCGGCTTTACTTTTTTCACTATTTCAAGCCATGCTTCAACTTCCTCATTGGTAGTATTATCAACTATTTTTCCTTCGTATTCTCCTCTTAAAAACAGAGTTTGTATGATTAGTTTTCCTTCAAAACCTAAAAGTCCCTCTACTATCGAATCCAGGCTTTTATTACTCAGTGCCTGATTAATTGCCTTATATGTACTTTCAATACCAGAATCGAGTTTTTGAATGTTTTTATCTACTTTTTTCAAAGCTTCAGCAACTTTTGGTTTGGAAAGCATAGTTGCATTCGAAAGTATACTAACCGCTGCTTTGGGTGCATATTTATCTCGTAATTCAATAGTATCGTCAATTATCTCAGCAAACTGAGGATGTATTGTAGGTTCGCCATTACCGGCAAAAGTAATAGCATCCGGCTCATTAACAGTTCCTTGTACTTCTTTAAGTTTTGCTTCCAGTTGTTGTTTTAGTTCATCGCGTTTGGCGAGAATCATTTTTCCCTTTTTGTTATTTGTCCATCCACATTCGCAATAAATACAATTGAAGTTACAGTATTTATTATCAATTGGAAGTAGATTTATTCCAAGGGAAACTCCCAGCCGTCTACTAAAGACGGGGCCAAACACCATATTATCGAATAAAAAGCCTGCCATAAATATATTTTTTGCAAAAATAACTTAATTTTGATGTCACCAAATTTTACTGATGTCAGGATTAAAATCGATCAAAAAACCAATTGAAAATCATCTGGAAGAATTCCAAAAGGTATTTCGTAAAACTGCCAGATCGAGGATATATCTGCTCGACATTATCACTAATTACATTTTAAAATCAAAAGGGAAGCAAATGCGCCCTTTGTTCGTAATTTATAGTTCGCTACTATTTGAAAATGTAAATACTTCCACATATCGTGCAGCAACTCTTATCGAATTAATGCATACTGCAACATTGGTACACGACGATGTTGTTGATGACTCTAATGAACGCAGAGGGAGATTCTCCATAAACGCTTTATGGAAAAATAAAGCTGCAGTTTTGGTTGGTGATTATTTGCTTTCGCGAGGAATGTTGCTGGCACTGGAAAATAAAGATTATGGACTATTGGAAATTGTTTCGAAGGCTGTAAAGGATATGAGTGAAGGAGAACTTTTACAAATAGAAAAAGCCAGAAAACTAGATATTAGTGAAGAGGTTTATTATGAAATAATAAGACAGAAAACTGCTTCACTGCTTGCATCGTGTTTTGCCACAGGTGCGGCGGCTGCAGGAGCCTCCCAAGAGGAAATTAATAAGATGCATCAAATAGGAGAAAATGCAGGTATGGCTTTTCAAATAAAGGATGATTTATTCGATTTTCAGAAAACAAATATAGCGGGCAAACCCAGCGGTATAGATATTAAGGAAAAGAAAATGACCTTACCATTAATTTATTTGCTGAACAATTCGCCTTCGGCAGAAAAAAGGCAGATGATTAATATCGTAAAACGTTATAATAACGACAGAAAGAAAGTTGAGTATTTAATGGAAAAAGTAAGCAATTCCGGTGGCATGAAATATGCCACCGAAAAGATGCATGAATTTAAACAAAAGGCTCTGGATTTGCTAAGTGAATTTCCTGACAATCAAGCAAGAAAAGCCTTAGAACAACTTATACAATATACCATCGACCGCAATAAATAATTTACTCTACATTTACTGTTGCATACTTTGGATATTTAACAAGATATTTCAAAATTAGGCTTTTACTCTCAGAAGCTTCAAGTTCAAGTTCCCATTTAACTAATCCTGTTAATTTATCTATAATTGCTCCCGAAGTTTCCAACAATTCAACTTCTACAGATGATTTCTCAGAAATAGGAAATTGATCTTCTACTATAAGTTTAATCTTATGCGGTTTGTTATTTTTAACTTTAATTTCCCACGATAAAGTTTCTTTAATATTACTTCCAAGGAAAATACGGTCGTTTTTATGGCGAATCATTTTTCTGGAAACAGATATACCATCATCCCTGCCCAAAGAAAGGCTCAGGGTATCCTTCAATTTATCAGGAGAAAATCCGGAAGTGCCAATATACTTTCCTGCAACATAGATGTTTGCCTCTCCTGATAGTAATTGTAAATCCTGCCAATCAGTTAGATTTGCAACGATAAAAATGTCGTCATCCAGTTTTGGTACCGACTGATATTCAAAATTAGCATCAACCTCTTTACTATTGATAATTAATACATTATCCCTTCCATTGGAGGCAATATTATATTCTGAGGAAGTAGTGAAATAAAGTTTTTCCAAGCTTACTGTAGGTAAGAATATTTCTGAATTATCTACCCTTACCCCATCAATAAAAAGAGGTGTTTTATCACTTCTGGCTCCGCGAACAGTTCCAATTTGAGAGCCTTCTGAGTAAACTCCACCTACAGTTGAAGCTACACTTCTAGAATTTCTTCTAGAACTTCTATTATAATCATCAAAACGAATTGAGGCACCTGAAGCAGTTTCATCCTTAATAATTAGTGGAACTTTATAATCTACAATTTCAACCACTTCCAACATCTCTGCGGTACCAGACATTAGAACATCATGAAACCTTATTTTATTGGCGGCAAAGTTTATCCCTTTGGTTATTTTTGTTTCGTATCCCACAAAAATTACTTGTAAATCATATTTACCAGGAGGTATTGGCTTAATTTTATAATTACCATCAAAGTCAGATGTAGTACCTCCAAAGTTCACACCGTCTCTCATTAAAACAATATTTGCAAATGGTATTGGTTCGTTAGTTTGCATATCCAAAACCTTTCCCTGCAATGCAGCAATACCATCTTTCGAGTCTTTTGTATGCTGACGTGTTCTGGCCCTTCCCAAATAGTAAGTCTCCAATTCAGGTTTGGAATTACTCATTATTGGATTTTTTGTAGAAAGTTTTAACTTTATTTCAGGCCAGTCTTCTCCGGTATTCTGAAAAACATTTGCCTTATACACAATTTTAAGAGGTTCGTCGGTATCTTCAACTTTAAAATCATAAAGTGGCAACCATCCTGCAGATGGAACAAAATATGTTAGAACTGCTGAATTATCTGAATCAGAAGCATTTTCATATCCGATATAGACAGTTGTTTTGGCTTTGCCTCTTTCGGCATAAAGCCTATTATAATCTTCATACAGTTCTTTCATTCTATCCACTAAATCAATTTTTTGCATTTTAATTATGAGAGTAGTATCCATAATTTCATTATACCTATTCCGATAATAATTAGTTGTGCTCTGAATAGTTTCAATAGAAGGAATTTTGGTTCTTCTGGCAAAATCAGTATTATTCCCAATAATCTGTTTCTCAAATACAAGCGACTTTATTTTATTATCTAAAAATGATAATTCAAGGTTAATTTTATCTATTTCATCCTGAATAGCAACTACATCTTTATCTTTTGTAAAGTTTGTGTTTTCAATTAATTTACTGTCTATAAAAAGTATATTTCCATTTTTAAAACCTTCAAGATTTATACTTTCGGAAACTACTTCTGAAGGTAAACCTTCGAATGCAATCACTCCTTTTTTATGAGGAATTTTGATTTTAGTTTTACGCTTTATGTTTGCACCGTTTGAAAAAACAGTAACTCCAACAATTTCAGATTTTACAAATAATGTATCAGTATTAGAAAATACTAATGAGGGAAATAAAATTACGATTAAAAGGTATAAAATTTTTCTCATGGCTGTGTTTTTTGGTTAGTAAAAAGGGGAATTATAACAACCAAATATCATTGGTTTCTATAAGGCAGACGAGAGGGTTTTAATAAAAGTTGTATAAGCAAATATATAAACTACTTATATATTACTGATAGTCTGTTATATAGAAACGTTATTTTATCCTACAATAAGGATTAAGAAGTTTGAAAAATACTTTTCGGGTTAGTCGTTTGGAATTTAAAGTGCTATTTATGTTTATCCAGGGTGAATGAAAAAGTTGTGCCTTCACCTTCGGTACTTCTCACTGAAACTGTTTGCTGGTGACCTTCAATTATATGTTTTACAATTGCTAAACCAAGACCTGAACCGCCCTGATCGCGTGATCTGCCACTATCTGTTCTATAGAAACGTTCAAACACTCTCACTAAACTATCTTCCTGTATACCAATTCCATTATCCTTAACCTCTATCAGATATTTATCATGAAAATCGTAAAAAGTAACAGTCACCTTCGAGTTTTTCTTATCAGTATATTTTATGGCATTATCAACAAGGTTAATCAATACTTGCCGGATGCGTTTTTTATCAGCTTTTACAAAAACGCTTTTTGCAGAATTTGGGTTTATTAAAAGTTTTGTGCCAGTTTTTTCGGCTTTCATTTCGAGGAAATCGAACACCTCTTTTGTTAGTTGAAATAAATCGAAACGTTCGGGCTTTAATTTAAGTTCACCGGATTCCAGTTTTGAGATATATTCAAGATCATCAACAAGAGCTATCATTCGGTTAATACTTTTTTCAGATTTCTCAAGGAATTTTTTGTTGATTTTTGGGTCTTCCAATCCTCCATCCAGCAGTGTAGAAATGTAGCCTTGAATATTGAAAATAGGTGTTTTTAGTTCATGAGACAGATTACCAATGAATTCCCTCCTGTATTTAGCTCCCTGACGAAGGCTTTCTATTTCTTGCTGTTGTTCTTTCCCCCACTCCATAACAACCTGATTTACAATATCCAGCACATCGGATGATTTTTCATTTTGTTTGGATTTTTTTTTGGTTGGTTTTTGAGGACGCATCATTCCGATGCTCTTGTAAATTACTTTTATCCGTGAATAAATAAACTTATTAATTGAATAATTTATGGTTAAAAAACTTAGTCCGAATATTAATAATGTTAAATATAATCCCGGTTCTATATTAATATTTTCGTAGGTAAAATAAAGAGTTGTATAAACTGCAGCAAATATCAAACTAATTATGATAGAATTAAAAAGAGCAATATTTTTTGGGCTGGAATGTATCATCCTATTTCCAGTTTATATCCGATACCTTTAATAGTTTTTATATAATCGTCGCCAATTTTTTCACGTATTTTTCTAACATGAACATCAATAGTACGATCTCCAACAATAACATCATCTCCCCAAACTTTTACAAATATTTCTTCACGAGTAAAAACTTTGCTTGGAGAACTTGCCAGCAATTTTAATAGTTTAAATTCCTTTTTAGGAAGCACTATTTTCTCATTGTTTAGCAATACTTCAAATTTCTCCTGATTGATAATGAGGTTTCCAATTTTTATTATTTTTCCGGAATCCTTTTTAAGAGATCTTCTTAGCAAAGCATTAACTCTGCTAATCAGCACTTTTGGTTTTATGGGTTTTGAAATATAGTCATCGGCACCTGCCTCAAATCCTGCAATCTGTGAATAATCTTCCGAGCGGGCTGTTAGAAAAACTATAAGTGTTTCGTCGAGGGATTTATTTTTTCTTATTTCTTCAACAGCAGTTATGCCATCCATTTCGGGCATCATAACATCCATAACTATCAAATGCGGTAACTCTTTTTTTGCCTTTTCTATACCTTCTTTACCATTATTGGCTGTAATAACCTGAAATCCTTCTCGTTTTAAATTATAACCTAGAAATTCCAAAATATCTTCTTCATCATCAACAAGAAGAAGTTTAAATTTATTATTTTCCATTTAACTATAATAAAATGTCCCACGAAATTAAATTAATTTATCCTTACCTGAAAGTTTAAGATTAACAAATTGTTAAATTAGTGTGTGATTATCTAATTCACCTAAGTAATATTTTTTTACTACAGCGGCAGTTTAATGATTGCTTTTAACTTCTAAAAATGAACTGTCAATATAAGAAGACAATTTGCTGGTTTGACCTTTTAGTCTCCAAATAGCATTAAGCGCAACTTCCCATTTTAAAGCAGAAACACCCATTTTTTCTCCAATAATCCGGTAAGCATCGTTGCCATAATAAATTTCAAGGGTTTCATTTACCTGTGGATTAATAGTTTTAAGAACATCAAAATCTAAAACTATTAATTTCTTAGAATCGTGAAAGTTCAATTCTATTTTATTGGTAAAAAGGCTAATATCGGCTATGCCTAAAAATTTCGTTTTCTCATTTTCAAAAGAGTGATAAACATTGGAATTTCTGTCGGTAAAAATCATTTTGTCATTTCCTCCATTTACCAAATCAGCAATATATTTAAGCAAGTATTTTTCTTCCCAATTATACCAATCTCTTATGTTATCGTAATATAACTTACTGTTTTCTTCAAGCTCAAAAAAACCATATTTATTTATATAAACCGAATAATTGCAGTTTGAGCAGTGGAATTTATTTTTTTCAGAAACAAAACTGTCAATAGCCTCACATTCAGGACATATATAAAGAGTAAAACTAATAAATTCGGCACGTTTTTCCGACTTTATTTCATTCATTTGTTTACGTTGATATTCTACTTCATCGTGTTTTATTGTGGATGAGAGTTTGCTGTAAATTTCATCTTCACTTAAGTTTTTTATATCATCGGAAGTAAGCAGAAGATGATAGTCGACTACAACTTTTGTTTTTCTTAGAGTAGGCGACCAGCGAGGATTAAATAAGTTCATTCCCTTAAAAACCGAGACCACAACAGGAACTTTCAGCAGTTTTATAAGTTTTACTATTGAAGGATCGATATAAAAAGAACTGCCGGCCCAATTACGAACTGCCTCAGGAAAAAGTCCAACGTTTTCACCTTGTTTAATAACTGATACTATATGTCGTATCACCTGCGAATCGCGCATATTTTTTTTCTTGGGAATAGTTCCAAGTCGGGTGAGAAAAAAATTGAAAAAGGGATTCCTAAAGGCAGCATCTGAAGACACGAAATGAGTATAATGAGGCAAGAAAAATCCTGCTATAAACGGATCCCAAAATCCAATATGATTACTTAAAAGAAGGTAAGGAGATTTGAGTTTTTTCACCTCTAGGGGCATATTTTTTCTAATATTGAAAAAACGAGTGAACAAAAACATAACAATATGAACAATAGACCTGATATAGAGTTTTGTGGGAAATGCTTTGGATTTATTTTTCATAGAAATGCATTTCTAAAATATAATCGTAAACATTTTTAGGCATCCAGTAACTCAAATTTTTTCCATTTTTTATTCCCTTACGGATAAAACTTGAAGAAATTTCCATTTGAGGCGCGCCATTTTGTATAACAATTGAAGGATGTTCTTTGAAATCTCCCAAATCAGAATTAGGCCTGGGGTAAACATAAATGCTATACTGATTTAGTATTTCATTATAGTTTTTCCATTTTTTAAATTGTTTAAAGATGTCAGCTCCACTTATCAAAACAAACTCACTATTAGGATATTTCTCACTTAACCATGTTAGTGTATCTATGGTAAAAGAAGGGCGAGGCATTTTAAATTCAATATCACTAACTTTAATATGTGTTTGATTTTCAACGGCAAGCCGGCATAGATACAGTCGATGATAATCGGCCAACAGGCTTTTTTGTTCTTTCAAAGGATTATGAGGTGAAACCACAAACCAAACCTCATCTAAATCGGTAAACTCAAGCATATAGTTCGCCAATATTAAATGCCCATTATGTATGGGGTTGAAAGAACCAAAAAACAATCCGGTTTTTTTCATTTTAATTTTATCCTTTCTAAAAGTAAAATTACGGTTTTACGAGTAATTTCCCTGCGCTCATATTTCCTAAATAGGATTTTAAGCCTTTGATGATGTTATCAATATCAACAGTTTTATCAATCTTAGTTTTATAAATCCCATCAATAAACTTTTTTTGCAAAGAATGGGAAATACTTTCAAATTCATTTGCTTTTAAGCCTGATTTCCAATCTATTAAATTAAAGCCCGAAACTATTTTATTATGAAAAATAGCTCCCATAACATTCAATTCGCTCATGGGTTTATTGGATAAACCACCATAAACCATCATTTCCGAATGTGGTGCAAGTGCATTGTAAATTTTCCCGCTAAGCGGGCCACCAACTGCATCGAAAGCCATGTGTGGTTTTAGTTGGTAGGAAATTTGTTTTAATTGATCATCGAAATTTTCATCACTCTCAACCAAAACATGCTTTGCTCCTTCATCTCTTAATGTTTTTGCAGTTTCCTCTTTTCTCACAATATCAATCATAAGCATGCCTTCTTCTTCTGCCATTTTTCGCAAAAAAGTAGCCACCTGACTTCCGGAGGCATTTTGAATTATAGCCGGCGTTTGGAGTTGCCTTGCTTTTTCAAACATCCCATAGGCAGTAAAAGGGTTAACGGTAAAACAAGCAGACTGCTCATCAGGCATATTATTATCAAGAACAATAATATCTGTTGTTTTAGCAACAAAATATTCCGACCATGTTCCTGAACTGTTACTTTGCACAAAGGCACTTACTTTTTTTCCAATTAAACCTGAAACATTCTTTCCCTCTTTTACAATTTCACCTGCACCTTCAAAACCGGGAATGGCAGGAACAGGTTTTACAATATTATAAACCCCTTGTATAAATGCAATGTCGCTGGGATTACAAACAGAAGCCGAAGTTTTAATTAGTACTTCATCGTCCTTTAATTCAGGAATTTCCAGATCTGTAATTTTAAGGCTTAACATTGCTCTTAAAACATTTTTATTGTAATCGGGTAATACTACAGATTTCATTTGTCAATTATGATTTTAAGTGGTCGTGTGGAACTCGCCAACAAACATTTTTATGTTTTCAAGAAATTTTGAACTGTCTCCAATGCTTTCATTTTTGCTTTTTCCAAATCATCATTTATAATACAAACATCAAACTTACTTTCGAATCCCAGTTCAAATTCTGCTCTTGCCAACCTTTTTTTTATACTTTCTTCGGTTTCAGTATTTCTACCGAGCAACCTTTGCTTTAATATCTCAATTGATGGAGGTTTAACAAAAACTGCCAGGGCTTCATCGCCAAATTGCTCTTTTATATTTACTCCGCCTTTTACATCCAAATCGAAAACAACGTGATTTCCTTTGTTTCTTATCCTTTCGACCTCTGAACGCAAAGTGCCATAATACATGTCTTTATAAACTTCTTCCCATTCAACAAACTCATTATTTTTAATCCTTGCCAGAAATTCCTCGGCAGAAAGAAAATGATAATCTATCCCATCAGTTTCAGCTTTTCGTGGGCTTCTGCTACATGCTGAAATGGAGAATTCGAGATTTGGAATTGCGTCCATCAAAAATTTCACAAGAGTTGTTTTACCTGCTCCTGATGGAGCAGAAAAGATCAAAAGCCTGCCCTTCTTTACTTCACTCATTACAAAATATTAAATAGTTGCTCTTTTATTTTTTCCAGTTCATCCTTCATTAGCACAACAATTTTCTGTATGTCGGCATCGTTTGCTTTCGAACCCAAGGTGTTAATTTCCCTGCCAATTTCCTGGCATACAAAGGCGAGTTTTTTCCCTGCATTATCCTCTTTTTCAATAACTTCAAGGAAGTAATCACAATGTTTTAAAAGTCGTACTTTTTCTTCGGTAATATCAAGTTTTTCAAGATAATATATCATTTCCTGCTCCAGCCTGCTATTATCTTTATTTATCTCATCCAGCAAACTGTTGATATTCGATTGTATTCTCTCTCTTATATGAGGAATTCTTGCTTTTTCATATGGCTCAACCATACTTAAAAGTTCTTTGATTTTATCTATTCTCTGGCAAAAATCGGTGAACAATAATTCTCCCTCCTCCGATCTGAATGCATTTACCTTTTCAATTGTTTCAAATATTGCTTTTTCTATATCTTTCCATTCCTCGGCATTGAGTTCTTCGTTTGTTGAAGTAATTATGTCGGGCATGCGCATTATTATTCCCAAAATGTCGTTTTGTTTTTCGATATTTAACTCCTTACTTAGATTTTCTATTTGAGTATAGAAATGCCTGGCCACAACATTATTAATCTGTGGAGCTGAATCAACCGATGACTGTTCAATATTTATATAAAAATCTATTTTACCACGAATTAGCTGACTGCCAATAATTTTTCTGATATCTAACTCTTTTTCCCTGTATAAATGGGGAGTACGAAGGTTCATATCAAGTTGCTTACTGTTAAGTGAACGTATTTCAAGTCCTATAACCTTATTGTTTGTTTCTAACTTTGTTTTACCAAAGCCTGTCATCGATTTTATCATGAAAATATTTTTAAAACAAAAAACAAATTTAGGTTTTTTTATCGCAAGTCATTACTTTTGCTTGTATGAGATACTTATTAATGATATTGCTCAGTTTTTCTGCTATGGTTTCAATGGGTTCCAAACCACTAGAACTTATCGACAGTCTAAAAGTGGAATTGGTAAATTCCAAATCAAACGAAAGAGTTAAAATACTGCTTAATATTTCAGAAGCCTATCGTTTTGTAAATATTTCTGAAAGTTATAAATATGGTAATCTGGCACTTGATGAAGTAGAAAAAATTAATGATTCTCTACAAAAAGCAAAAGTCTTAAAGTCAATGGCAATTAGCAGTTATATTGATGGGAAATACAATATTGCCATTGAGTTTACATATAAAGCCTTAAATATTTTCTCACAACTAGCTGACAAAGAGGGTGTGGCTGCATGCTACAATAATATTGGACTTTTTTATGAAGAAAAAGGAGAAGCCGATTCAGCTCTTAAATATTATAAAAAATCATTTTATTACGAGAAACTAAGGGGTGATAAACTTGGAATGGCTTATTATTATCTTACAATAGGCAATGCTTTTTATTATAAAGATGAGTTGATTAATGCGCTTGACAATTACTTTAAAGGTTTAAAATTAATGCAGGAAATAAATAATGACGATGGAATTGCGAGGTTTTACAATGTTATTGGAGTTATTTATGAGGACTCAAAGAAATACGAAAAGGCCTTGGAATATTATAGCAAAGCTGAAGAGATTTTTATAAAACAAGGAAACGAAGAAGTTTTGGGGAGCATTTATATGAATATGGGAGAATTATATAGTATGCAGAGTAAAAAGTATAAACTCGCACAAGACTATTTTAATAAGGCTTTGTCAATTAAGGAAGCCCATGGCGACAAAACGGGTATAGCCCTGGCTTATAATAACTTAGGATATTTATTTGGGTATATGGAAGATTATAAAACTGCTATAAAATATCTCAATAAAAGTTATATTCGTTATTTGGAGGTTGACAGCAAAAAAGGACTAGTTATGGTTGAATATAATCTTGGATTGATTTACAACGAATTGGATAAGGCCGATTCATCAATTAAATATTTACAAAAAAGTTTGAATCTGGTAAATGAATATGGATTCGACGATTTTAAAATGCCCGTTTATGAGGAACTACTAAAAATTTATTCCATTAAAAAACCTGAAAAAGACCTATTTAAAAAGCATTTTGATTCATACATAAGTTATAAAAATTCTGTAATCGATAAATTAAGGCTATCAAAACTTAGGGAAGTAGAATTTAAGTATGATGCAGATAAGATAGTTCAGGATACCAATAAACTAATGCAGGAAAACAGGGAAAAAGACCAACTAATATATCAACTAAAAATGTGGTTTATGGTGTTGGGTGGAGTACTAATTTTTATTTTCTTAATTTACCTTTTCTTTTTTAAGAATAAGACTTAAAAATTTTTATTTTAGAATTTTATTTTAAATGTGACAAAAATTAGAGAACCATATCAATTATTTTCAAAACCATTGCGGTATTACAATGCAATGGTGGAAGATATTGAATTGGCAAAGAAATACGTTTATGTACAAACTTTCAGGGTTGGAAATGATGAAATAGGCCAGCGGTTTAGACGAGCATTGACGGCGAAGGCAAGGCAGGGTGTTGAGGTTAAAATTCTGATTGATTATTGGGGAGCAGGTTCCGTTGATCAGAGTTTTTTTAAGGATTTAATACAAGCCGGTGGTGAATTGAGGCTGTTTGAAAAAATAAGATACAATACTGACATTTTCACCAAAGGTCATAGAAGAAATCACCGAAAACTCTTAATGATAGATGACGAAATAAGTTGGATAGGCTCGTCGAACTTAACAGGATATAACCTTAACTGGCGTGAATCGATGTTAAGAATGAAAAGTGATATCACCGAAACCTTCGTCAAAATTTTTATGGAAGATTATCGGATGTATAACAAATACAAATTCAATATTGCCTATAAAACCCGGCTAATTAAACATAATGAGTTTGAAATAATTAGAGATGTTCCTTCAATTACATTTAAAAGAATAAATCAAAAGTTCATAAAACTCATCAAAAATGCCAAAAAAAGGGTGTTAATTGAAACCCCATATTTTCTGCCGGGATTTATGTTAAGAAAAGCAATGATGGATGCAACCAGCAGGGGTGTGGAAGTGATAGTAGTAATTCCAAAAAGATCGGATGTTAACCTTATTGATATACTTAGAAATAAATACTTCGGCCCGCTTTATCAAAAAGGTGTGGTATTCAACTTTTATGAACATAATAATCTTCATGCAAAATTAATGCTGGTAGATGACAAAATTATTTCCATCGGATCTTCGAATTTCGATTATAGGTCGTTTAGATATATGTTTGAAATTATGTTATTTGGAGAAAATACCGAAATAGCTGAACAAATAAAATCACATATTTACAAAACCTTGCAAAATTCAACTTCTTTCAATTATCAGCAGTGGCTGAAAAGACCTCTTATTAACAAATTTTTTGAATATATTTTGCTCCCATTCAGACATTTGTTATAAAATAAAATTTATCTGTTTTAAATTTGTCAGCAATTTTAAAGTATTACTTTTGTATGCTAATCATGCTTTGATCTTAGCATATAAAATAACATAAATAATTCATAATTATGTCAGAAAAATTAAATACAAAAGCAGCTATCCAGTTAGAAGATAAATATGGTGCACATAACTATCATCCATTGGGAGTAGTGTTGTCGAAAGGTAAAGGCCCAAAAGTATGGGATGTTGAAGGTAAAGAATATTTTGATTTTCTTTCGGCCTATTCGGCTGTAAACCAAGGCCATTGCCATCCAAAAATTGTAGAAGCGCTGGTTGACCAGGCAAGAACTCTTACATTAACCTCAAGAGCATTTTATAGTGATGCTCTGGGAATTTATGAGAAATATATAACTGAGTTTTTTGGATACGATAAGGTTTTACCAATGAACAGTGGTGCAGAAGGAGATGAAACAGCACTTAAATTATGTCGCCGCTGGGCTTACGATGTAAAAGGTATTGAAGAAGGAAAAGCTAAGATTGTTGTTTGTGCCGACAACTTCCACGGACGCACAATTACAATAGTTTCGATGTCGACTGATCCTGAATCAAAAGCCGGTTTCGGACCTTATACTCCTGGTTTTGTTGTTATTCCTTATAATGATCTTAAAGCACTTGAAAAAGAACTTGAAGATCCTAACGTTGCTGGTTTTCTTGTGGAACCTATTCAGGGAGAAGCAGGAGTTGTAGTTCCCGACGAAGGATATTTGAAAAAAGCATATGATATGTGTAAAGCCAAGAATGTACTTTTCATAGCTGATGAGGTACAAACAGGAATTGCACGTACAGGAAAACTTTTAGCTTGCGATCACGAAGGCGTTAGACCTGATATTTTAATCCTGGGAAAAGCTCTTTCCGGTGGTGTATATCCGGTTTCTGCTGTTTTAGCCGACGACGATATTATGCTTACCATTAAACCCGGTCAGCACGGTTCTACTTTTGGTGGAAATCCTATTGCAGCTAAGGTTGCTACAGCAGCTCTTGAAGTTGTTAAAGAGGAAAAACTAGCTGAAAGAGCTGAAAAATTAGGAAAAATATTCAGATCAGAAATGGAGAAAATCGATTCTGATATGATAGAACTGGTAAGAGGTAAAGGCTTGCTAAATGCAGTTGTAATACGTCCTAAAAACGGAAAAACTGCAATGGATGTTTGTATAAAAATGGCCGATAATGGTGTTCTTGCAAAACCAACGCATGACCATATTATCAGATTTGCACCTCCTTTAGTTATTAGTGAAGAAGAATTAATGGAAGCCGTTTCTTTAATAAAAAAGTCAATCTTATCATTTGAATAAAAAATCAATACTGATATAATTTTAACCCTTACATTAATTTGTGAGGGTTTTTTTATTTCGAAAAGTTAAATTTTAGGTCACTATATAAAAAGAAAAAGCCCTTCCGGGAGGAAGGACTTTTTCACTTATTAACCTAAAAACCCTCTATTGAGGGATAACCCAAAAAATTAACCTGCTATAGTTAATTGTTCGTA
>PKTA01000159.1:0-4981 GCA_002869365.1 Marinilabiliales bacterium
AACAGTTTTGAGTGTGAGTCCTGAGTCTTGAGAGAGACTCAGGGCGATCACGAAAAATTGTTTCACTCAAAACTCACACTCTAACTCACACTTGTCTAGCCGGAAGGCAGGCTAAAACTCACGTTATTTCAAAATAATGACATTGAACCTATATTTCAGTTCCGATTTTTATCTGGCTTAAATTTACATCATAATTACGATTGTTAATCATAATAATTCTGCCGATATTTGTCATTCCTAAAAAGAAAAAAATGAAAAAGAAAACCATTTACAGAATACTAATTGTCATTGTTATTGTCCTTATCGCAGGCGGAGTTTATGTATATGATACTTTTCAGGCCATGGGACTGCAAGCTGTTTATGTTGATGAAACAAAAACAGCAGTTGTACCGGAAGTAGGAACAGGCTTGCATGCCTTGAAGCATGGAGTGTCGGACTGGCTAAACTGGCGCGGTCCTGAGTTCTCTGGAAAGAGCAGTATGACAGGACTTAAGACCGATTGGAGCAATGGATTGACAAAACTGTGGGAAGTTGATTATCTCTGCAGTGGTAAAGAATCATTGACCTGGGCAGCCCCTGTGATAAAAGGCAATCACCTGCTTATACCTGGAAGAACTCCTAGCCACGACCAGTTGTTCTGCCTGGATGCAGCCTCAGGGGAGTTATTTTGGAAGACGGAGATAGCCTGTGAGCCAGGCGATTCTTGGGGAACAGGAGCACGCGCAACACCCACGATAGTTGACAGCCTGGTTTACTCTTTCGGTCGTTCGGGCATACTGGCTTGTTGGATGCTAGAGGATGGTAAGCTGGTTTGGAAGAAAGATGTGATGGAGGATGGTGGTAAAACACCCGAATGGGGCCACACTTCACCTCCACTCATACTGGGTAATAAGGTTATTGTTCAGGGAGGTGGCGAAGCACGACTCATTGCCTATGATAGGTTTACTGGAGATGTTATCTGGAAAACACCTGGTTTGGAAGCCGGCTACGCGGCCACAATACCCACAGAACTGGATGGGGAAGTGATACTCCTGAATTTCCACGGAACAGGGCTTGCGGCTGTCCGTTATGATGATGGTAAGCAGCTCTGGTCGGCCCCATGGGAAACTAGTTATTTTGTCAACTGTAATACACCCATTGTAAGAAATGACAGTGTATTCATTACATCCGGCTACAATATGGGAGGTGAATTACTGAAGATAAGCCTTTCGGGATACCAAGTGATATGGGAAAACAAGGTGATTGCATCTCACCTGTCGGACCAGATCTTACTGGGAGACTACCTGTACGGATATACCAAAAATGCAGGCAACCGTGGACCCTTTGCCTGTGTCGACTTTGCATCCGGGGAAGAAATCTGGAGTACTAAAGATATTGGTGGAGGATCCATCGTGTGGGTGGACGACCACCTCATAGCCTTAGGCGTAAAGGGAGACCTGTACTTGATAAAGCCGAATGAAAAAGAATTTATCCTCCAGGGAACACTGGAAGATGCCATTCCGGAAGTTTCCAAGTCGGCCTGGACTCCACCAGTGGTTTCCAATGGGAGATTGTACCTAAGATACCTACACAAACTTGTATGTTATGATATCTCCGGCTAGCATTTAGGTGTATTGTCGCCCTTATCAGAACCACAAATCTTTATTACTGGATCACTTTGGCAGGTTTCTTTTATCGGAAATGACTGTGGGTGCACAACCAGCATAAGTTTTGTAACTGTTTAGTTGTAACGCTGTTATTGTTTTGATAAATTTCGTAGTGAAGTGAGTTTGTAAACGGCTTAAGTTTGTTAAAATCCTAATGTTAGGCCAATTGAATTTGTTTTAGTAATGCTTTTAATGATTCTCGTAATGAACTGTGCTAAAAAACAAATTTTTCTAAATATTTTATATCCTAGGCTTAGTCAGGATAAATAAAAACAGCATTTTGTACCTGCCTTCGGTTTCATGTAGTCATTTTAATGCATTAGCTAGTTTGGAATATAAAGAGTCATGAGAAAGACTCGAGATGAGCACGAAAAATTGTTTCACTCAAAACTCACTCTCTAACTCAAACTGATACAATGTATTAAACCTTTAACCTTTTCACGTTATGTTTGATTTCGAGAAATTAGTTGTATACCAAAAAGCCAAAGCCTATAACAAAGATGTAATAGGTTTCCTGGCTGGGGCTGATATTGACAAGATTACTTATAATCAAATTCGCCGCGCATCATTAAGTATTATGCTGAATATTGCAGAAGGAACCGGAAGGTTTACCAAACGTGATCGTAAGAATTTCTATGTCATTTCCAGAGATTCGGTATTTAAACAGTTTTGAGTGTGAGTACTGAGTCTTGAGTAGTTCAAGTCCTGGCGCCCCCACCTCAAAATTAGCCACTTACATATTTATTTGTAATTGGATTTTTATTTTCCGCCAGGTTTTTATGAAAAATCACCCATTTAGATAATGGACATTACTTATAAAGTTTTAATAAACGTGGCAACCCTGATAGTGTTTACCAGGCGAACTTCTATGAAATAGGTCCCTTTAGGGAGGCTTGAAATATCAATTGTGCCAAAACTTTCTTTCATCTGAATTTGTTCAACCCCAATCGTATTATAGATGCTTACTCCCTTGATTTCTTCTCCCGAAGGGATGGCAATGTTGATATGATCCTGTGCTGGGTTGGGGTAGATGATTGGTTTTTCCCGCACTCTTTCGGTATTCTCAATACCTACATTCAGTCCGGAAAAATATCGTGTAGCAACAAAATCCTGGTCAGTACCATTTGAAGCTTCACCGGCTGCAATAATCAACCCATCATCCTGGATTTTAAGAGAATTAAATATGTTGACTGCTCCGTTGAAAACGATTCCTGTACCTTCTGAACCAAAATCAGGGTCCGGGGAACCATTTTCCAGAAGCCTTACAATAGGCGTTCCACCTTCATCAGACCATCCTGTTGCGATGATCTTATTGTCGTATTGTGTTGTAATTGCCCAGGTTATATTATTACCGGGTAATGCAACAACTTGCATACCCATCGTACCAAAGTCCGGATCCAGGTCTCCATCCGGAAGATATCTGTAGATTGCCATATCACTTTCCCCTGAAGTCATGGAATATATACCAAACAGGATGCGGTTTTCTGAATCAATACACATGCTACCTATAGAAGAAATGATAGTTGGGTCAATCTGTAAAAGAGTAGAAATATGGCCATTAACACCAAAACTGGGATCTGCTATGCCTTCAGTGGTGAACCTGGCAATGGTAATATAGAAATCGTCTCCATCATAAGACATACCACCTACCACTATTTTATCTCCCTGCATGGCTACATTGTTTATGTAATTGTCCATTGAGAGAATATCCCTGATAACGACACCATTGGTTCCAAAACTATTATCAAGTGACCCGTCTGGATTTATTCTAGCGATGCCGCATTGCAGGTCAAAGAGGAGGTCGCGTACTTGTCCTGCAACGATGATCTTTCCATCATCCTGTAGTGCAATGCTTTCACCCCAACTATCATCAATAAAGCCAAAGTCAATAGTCACCATTCCATCATTGCTGAAGGAAGGATCCAAAAGCCCTATAGGAGTCAGCCTGGTTACAATCATTGCGCTCTCCGTTCCGTCAAACGTATATCCGGTTCCTACGATAAACCCATCTGGCTGAACCAACACACCTGAAATTTGTTCATCAGAGCCTCCGAAAACAGGTGTTATGATGCCACCGGACCCAAAACCGGGGTCAAGGTCGCCATCGCTATTCAGACGGGCAAATGACATATCTTTACTAGTATTGTAAGTATAGCCTGCCATTACAATCTTCTGATCGGGCTGTATGGCTGAGGATAAGTTATGATTGTTGCTTCCGCCAAAGTCAACAAGGCGTATGCCATTGTTTCCAAAACTAAAATCAAGTGTGCCCGGAGTTTGTGCTGCGAGAAAAAATACACTGATTAAGGAGAGTAAAAGTAGAGCTAGTTTTTTCATAATTATAGAATTTGATTTGTTTAAATCAAAGATACATTTTATTTTCAAGATTTATTTCCAGACATGTTAATAAGAGCATTAGAAAATATGCATTGACCTGACAGACCTACAAACAGTTTTGAGTGCCTGCCTGTCGTTTCAGCCGGGCATTTTTATTTTAATATGTTGATAGGGCAGACAGGTGAGTCCTGAGTCTTGAGAAAGACTCAGGGCGATCACGAAAAATTGTTTACCTCAAAACTCACACTCTAACTCACACTGAACTAATAAACCTTAAACCTTTAATCATTATGATCGATTTTGAAAAATTAATAGTCAATAAAAAGGCTAAGGAGTATAATAAAGATGTTATAAGTTTTCTTAATACGGCAGATATTGATAAGGTTACTAATAATCAACTTCGCGGGCCATCTTTAAGCAGAATGTTAAACATTGCAGAAGAAACAGGAAGGTTCACTAAACGCAATCGTAGGAATTTCTATGTAATTTCCAGAGGTTCAGTATTTGAATGTGTTGCCACTTTCGATTATTTGCATGATATAAAAAAAATTGACAAGGCTGGTTTTGATTTGTATTACAACAAACTAGATGAGTTGTCCAGAATTTTGTTCTCGTTGATTAGATCCATAGAATAGCTGCCAATACAGTTTTGAGAGTGAGTATTGAGTCTTGAGTGACTCAAACCTTAATTTAGCCAATAACAAAATCCTAAAATGGATGTCCATTGTTACATATTATTTCGTAAAAAATCAGTTCTGATTCCTGAATCAGGACGACTTCCTGGTTTGCAATTTGCACTTTTGCCAGAAAAAGATCATAATACTATTTTGGTAGATAAAATAAAATCTTACAAGAATATCAATCTTAACACTATAAATATTGAATTGTACAATAATTATGCATTCACAAAAGACACAATTAAATTAGTAAAAAGATTAGCGGGAGCGAAAATAGATAGTTATGGGATGTATAAACATGAAGTTGATATCTCTAATATT